>NZ_LZHB01000048.1:0-3133 GCF_001690345.1 Gilliamella sp. Gris3-2 | reverse complement strand
AGCCAAAACCGCCTTGACACAGGCACAATCAGCTTTAGTGATATCGAAAACAAAGCGGACTACCAAGTCAGTAGTAGCAGTGCAGGGGTAAGCTCTAGCGGCATGCCATCGATGCCAACCAGTCGCAATAAAAACGAAAGCGAACAATCGACGACGCATTCAGCGGTATCGGAAGGGACGATAATTATCCGCAATAAGGATGACCAAAAACAAGATATCAACGAATTAAGTCATAATACTGAACAGGCGAATAACGAGCTCAAACACATTTTTAACAAACAAAAAGAGCAAGACATCATCGACCAAACGCAGTTAGTGAGTGAAATTGGTGGTGAAACGTTAACGATGCTTAATCATATTGACCGGATAAAAGCCGAATCCAAGGCAAAAGAAGCGGTAGAAAAAGAACAAGAAAAAGCCGCAGACAAAGGCATCGTTTTAACCGACGAGCAGCAACAAAAAATCTACGAAGACGCCTACAAAGAATCGATGAACCAAGGCATGTCAGCGATGGGCAGTGACACCCGTCAAGGCATTGACATGGCGGTTAGTATCATCAACGGCTTAATCAGTGGTGACATGACAGGGGCAGCCGCAGGGGCACTCGCGCCGAAGATAGCAACTATTATAAAACAGCATACGGAAGGTGATATAGTTGCCAATACCGTCAGCCATGCGATACTCGGTGCGGTGGTAGCCGAGCTGCAAGGCAACTCAGCTCTAGTGGGTGGCTTAGGTGCTGCAGCTAGTGAACGCGGTGCTGAAGTGATTGCGGGCATACTTTACCCTGATAAAGACATCAAAGACCTAAGCCAAGAAGAAAGACAACAAATCAGCGCCCTATCACAACTAGCAACAGGTCTTGCGATAGCCGCTAGCGGTGGTGATATCCAAGATGTGAATACTGGAGTTGCTGCAGGGAAAAATGCGGTTGAGAATAATGCATTAAATATATTAGATCTTTACAAAACTGAAACAGAAAAAGATTTAGATGAGGTTGAGCGAGCTAAAAGATTATTTGGAGGCGATGAAGATAAAGCTTGGGAATATGTTTTAGCAAAAAAACAAGCTGAAGCTAGCGGTGCAATAGATGGTATAATAGAGACAGTAGATGAAACAGCCAATGCGGTTTTACATCCAATAGATACTGTTAATGGTATTTATGATGTTATAACCAATCTTGATAAAGTTTATGGAGCCATTAAAATTTCGTCTACTGAGTGGCTAGAACTTTATGATTATGCATTAAAGAATGATCCAGCACTAGCTGGTGAAATGATGGGGCATTTAAAGGGTAAAATTTCAGGAGAAGCTGGTTCCAGCTATGTTATAGGTGGTGCTTCTGCAGAAATTATTCAAAAAGTAGCGCGATTAAAAACTTTATCTGGAGTCGCTGATAAAATTATTGCTTATAATAGATCTGGTAGTGGCTTAAAAGCTGATCCATCACATAGAGCAGCGAGCTTCATTACCAAAGAACAACTTAAAAAAGGTAAGGTATTTACAATAACAGGCGGTGACGGTGTTAAGCGAACCTTATTACAAACAGAAGGTTCTTTTAATGGTAAAAGTGGTATATTTGAATATATTATAGATCCTAAAACTAAAAATATTACACATCAACGGTTTATTTCAGGTGGTAAAATAAATGGGAAACCTAATCAGAAGGTTAAATAATCATGAATTTTAATTTAAATAAAAATAGAATTTATCTAAATTGGAAAGATATTTCATGGGGATATCGAAATCATATTATTGGCTGGAAAGATGTCATCAATTATGCAAATGATATGATTATTAATGGTAGTAGTAATCAAGATGTATTTGAACTATCAATGGTTAATTCCTCTAATATTTTTGAGTTAGATGATTTATTGAATAAAATTGCTGGGTCTTTAGAGAATTATAGTAACGCAAAATGGTTATATATTTTGTTGCTACAATTATATAATATTCGTAATAACATTAAAGATCCATTAGGTGAAGTAGAAACAATTTATGAAAATTTTGATTATCCTGAAGAAATAGAGTCTTTCGTGAGATACATGCCTGTATCTAATGATTATGATCCTTCTAAGCATACTCAAGAGGAAAATGAAAAAAGGTTATATTTTAATTGGAAACAATATTTAGATAACCAAGAAAATATTTGGAAATAAAAAATAATTTGCAGTAGCTCAGACTTAACCCGACAATTCTAGCCTATATTAGAGTATTCATTATTGAAAAGTGACAGTTAATACTGTCACTAAACTCTATAATTAATTTTTTAATTACTAATTTTGACTTAGCACCACTTTTTAGCCATTGTTGTTTTCATGCGCCATGGTTAATAAATCCCGTTTACTGTATTTCTCATTGCGCATATCTCCCTCTATTCAAAACATAAAAAATACATTAAGTTACTATTTTTACTTACAAAAAACAGGTCAGAAAAATATTGATTTTTTTATGCTAGCCGTGGCGGTGATAGCCTCAGAAGCGAAAGACACGAGCCAAAACCGCCTTGACACCGGCACAATCAGCTTTAGTGATATCGAAAACAAAGCGGACTACCAAGTCAGTAGCAGCAGTGCAGGGGTAAGCTCTAGCGGCATGCCATCGATGCCAACCAGTCGCAATAAAAACGAAAGCGAACAATCGACGACGCATTCAGCGGTATCGGAAGGGACGATAATTATCCGCAATAAGGATGACCAAAAACAAGATATCAACGAATTAAGTCATGATACTGAACAGGCGAATAACGAGCTCAAACACATTTTTAACAAACAAAAAGAGCAAGACATCATCGACCAAACGCAGTTAGTGAGTGAAATTGGTGGTGAAACGTTAACGATGCTTAATCATATTGACCGGATAAGAGCTGAATCCAAGGCAAAAGAAGCGGTAGAAAAAGAACAAGAAAAAGCCGCAGACAAAGGCATCGTTTTAACCGACGAGCAGCAACAAAAAATCTACGAAGACGCCTACAAAGAATCGATGAACCAAGGCATGTCAGCGATGGGCAGTGACACCCGTCAAGGCATTGACATGGCGGTTAGTATCATCAACGGCTTAATCAGTGGCGACATGGCAGGGGCAGCCGCAGGGGCACTCGCGCCGAAGATAGCAACTATTATAAAACAGCATA
>NZ_LZHB01000047.1:0-5255 GCF_001690345.1 Gilliamella sp. Gris3-2 | reverse complement strand
AGTAACACAATGATTTTTAATATAAATTATTTTTAAATTTTTATAAAAATCATCAATCTTATCCATTTAGTTTAATCAAATTACTAAATGATAATACTGCAAATTTTCCAATTTATCTGTTATAAGCTGTATTTTTATACTGAAACACATAGTTACCTGAAAGTTTTTAACAAATTTTTAAATCCTCAAATTATGATTGAATTGATATCCTAAAATTAACAGCTATAGTTATACATCTAATTCTAGTTATGTAGTTGTTATAATCACGGAGGGAGTAAAAAATATGTGGGATAAAGAGTTGGAAGAAGCAATTAAACAAGCTGGAGTTGTATTGGTGATTATGTAAAAATAAACAGATTAATCGATTTTAAATGAAAGTGGAACAAAAAAGAAGATAAGAGCATAATCGTGAAATGGTGAGCTCTAACTCGCCATCATCACTTGTATAACGTTTTTCGTGCTATAACCGTTACATGTGTTACTTCTTAGTTTTTTTGTGTTTTTCATGACCTAGATGCGTGGTTATTTCTTCATTTAATGTGGTATCAATCACTAGTTTGTTCATAAAACACGTTAATTTGCCTAAATTTTTCTACGTTTTTATGCTTTTAGCTAGCTCGACTGCCATTTGTCTTACTTTTTATTCATTCATTTTATATTTAACTTGTTTTTGCTCATTAGAGTAGTTCAAAATAGGTAAATTCACAAATTCATTTGCACGATCAATTCAGAAAGATGTTTATAATTAATTAATTTTAAATGATATTTTATTTTTTATTTGTTTGGACATTTATTTTTGTAAATTGTAGTTTCAGTTACATAGAAATGTGATAATGTACGCTAGTTTATTTCATTATTCACAGTATCTAAAATGGTAACAGATAAACCGCAAAAAATTCATTCTATACATGTATTACGTGGTGTTGCAATTATAATGATTGTTTTTAGTCACTGTTTGGGTGTGTTTAAAAATACTCATTTAATTGCTAATAGTTATTTATTTTCTTTTTTAAATTTATTTGCCTTTAATTTCACTACTTTTTTTGTATTAATTGCTGGTTTTTTATTTCAACATCTAACTTATAAATTTGATACCAAAACTTATTATTTATCAAAGTTTAAAACTGTTGTTTGTCCTTATATTTCAGTATCTATTTTTTGCTTTGTTTTTTTTCATTATCAGTATTTATCTAATTTACCTTGGTTTTCATCGACTGAAACTAGTGTTGTTAGTTCAATAGTTAGGATGATGCTGACGGGAACACAACTGCTACCATTGTGGTTTATCCCGATGATTATCATTATTTATTTAATGGCTCCTTTATTATATTTTTGGTCGAAAAAGAATTTAATTGTAGCTGGTCTGATTGCTATGTTTTGGGTTGTGGTGTTTACTAAACCTGATTTTACTCAACCTATTTTAAATTTGTTGCATTATGGACCAGTTTATTTAATTGGCATGATGATAAAACAAAATTATCAAATTATTATCAAAACAGTTAAAGATAATTTATTCTTAGTTGTGTTTCTTTTTAGTTTATGTTTTTTTGTTCCATTTGCTTATCGCTATATGAGTCATTTAGGTGTAGAAAAACTTTATTATGATACATTACAAAAAATCGTTTTATTTATATTAGCGCTTTATTTTTTAGATGGGCTGAATCATAAAACGAATGAGGGGAAGTTATATAAATTCTTTTCTTATATGGCAAATATTAGTTTTCCTATCTATTTTATTCATGAAATTATTGTTTTAGAACTTGAACAGCTATTGTATATTTCTCCTCTAGGTTATGTAATCAAAACCGACAACGGTTGGTTAGCATCATTGGGAGCTGTAATCTTTTTAGTGTCAACTTTAATCGTAAGTGTCATCATCGCTAAAATAATAACGCTAGTTTTCAAAAATAAAGCAAAATACCTTATTGGTGCAATTCGTTAGATAATATCATCTATTATTTGACTTGGTGCTTTGAAATATCTTTATTAAATTTAAAACTTAGAATGTAAATTAATATTCTAAATTCACGTTAAAAATATGAGGTTCTTTATATTTACCATGTAAATTAACTTAATGAATTGTTTTTTCTATAGCAAATAACGTTTATTTTGTTTATGCCAAATATATTAAACATGTAGATTTGAACAAATAAAATGCAAACGAAGAAAAAATTGCAATTAACACTTGCAGGAAATTTTTAAGCCCCTATAATGCGCATCCACTGACACGCAGTCAGCGACAAGCAGACGAAGAGTTGGTGATTAAGTGAGATCAAAAATTTTAAAAAAGATCTTGACGAATAAAAAAGGTTAGCGTAGTATACGCAACCCTTGAGACAGCGAACTAAATCAACGAAAGGTTGACGAGGGATATAAGCTGTTAGCTCTTTAAAAAGAAGAAACAGACAATCTGTGTGGGCACTTGCGAGACGAAAGATTAAAGTCTACGGACTAAAAAATTAAGTCTTGATAAGTGACACTGAAGATTCATTTGAATATGTCAGAGACAGTTATTGAGCATCAAACTTTAAATTGAAGAGTTTGATCATGGCTCAGATTGAACGCTGGCGGCAGGCTTAACACATGCAAGTCGAACGGTAACATGAGTGCTTGCACTTGATGACGAGTGGCGGACGGGTGAGTAAGGTATGGGGATCTGCCGAATGGAGGGGGACAACAGTTGGAAACGACTGCTAATACCGCATAAAGTTGAGAAACCAAAGCATGGGACCTACGGGCCATGCGCCATTTGATGAACCCATATGGGATTAGCTAGTTGGTGGGGTAATGGCTCACCAAAGCGACGATCTCTAGCTGGTCTGAGAGGATGACCAGCCACACTGGAACTGAGACACGGTCCAGACTCCTACGGGAGGCAGCAGTGGGGAATATTGCACAATGGGGGGAACCCTGATGCAGCCATGCCGCGTGTATGAAGAAGGCCTTCGGGTTGTAAAGTACTTTCGGTGATGAGGAAGGTGATGAATCTAATAGGTTTATTAATTGACGTTAATCACAGAAGAAGCACCGGCTAACTCCGTGCCAGCAGCCGCGGTAATACGGAGGGTGCGAGCGTTAATCGGAATGACTGGGCGTAAAGGGCATGTAGGCGGATAATTAAGTTAGGTGTGAAAGCCCTGGGCTCAACCTAGGAATTGCACTTAAAACTGGTTAACTAGAGTATTGTAGAGGAAGGTAGAATTCCACGTGTAGCGGTGAAATGCGTAGAGATGTGGAGGAATACCGGTGGCGAAGGCGGCCTTCTGGACAGATACTGACGCTGAGATGCGAAAGCGTGGGGAGCAAACAGGATTAGATACCCTGGTAGTCCACGCTGTAAACGATGTCGATTTGGAGTTTGTTGCCTAGAGTGATGGGCTCCGAAGCTAACGCGATAAATCGACCGCCTGGGGAGTACGGCCGCAAGGTTAAAACTCAAATGAATTGACGGGGGCCCGCACAAGCGGTGGAGCATGTGGTTTAATTCGATGCAACGCGAAGAACCTTACCTGGTCTTGACATCCACAGAATCTTGTAGAGATACGAGAGTGCCTTCGGGAACTGTGAGACAGGTGCTGCATGGCTGTCGTCAGCTCGTGTTGTGAAATGTTGGGTTAAGTCCCGCAACGAGCGCAACCCTTATCCTTTGTTGCCATCGATTAGGTCGGGAACTCAAAGGAGACTGCCGTTGATAAAGCGGAGGAAGGTGGGGACGACGTCAAGTCATCATGGCCCTTACGACCAGGGCTACACACGTGCTACAATGGCGTATACAAAGGGAGGCGACCTCGCGAGAGTAAGCGGACCTCACAAAGTACGTCTAAGTCCGGATTGGAGTCTGCAACTCGACTCCATGAAGTCGGAATCGCTAGTAATCGTGAATCAGAATGTCACGGTGAATACGTTCCCGGGCCTTGTACACACCGCCCGTCACACCATGGGAGTGGGTTGCACCAGAAGTAGATAGCTTAACCTTCGGGAGGGCGTTTACCACGGTGTGGTTCATGACTGGGGTGAAGTCGTAACAAGGTAACCGTAGGGGAACCTGCGGTTGGATCACCTCCTTACGAAGAGCTCGTGAGTGTTCACACAGATTGTTTGTTTAGAAGAAAGAGTCACTTTATTGGGTCTGTAGCTCAGGTGGTTAGAGCGCACCCCTGATAAGGGTGAGGTCGGTGGTTCAAGTCCACTCAGACCCACCAATTCAATCTTGGTTTTGCTGGTTTTGGCTTTAGCGGGTTGAAGAAGTGAAAACAATGGGGCTATAGCTCAGCTGGGAGAGCGCCTGCCTTGCACGCAGGAGGCCAGCGGTTCGATCCCGCTTAGCTCCACCATTAAAGAAGTCTCTTTTAAAATAAATTATTTTTGTATTTACTTGATTTAGTGTTTAAGTGAATAGAAAGATAAAGCTCTTTAACAATTAGGAACAAGCTGAAAGAAACGAGTTCTCGTTTTTACGAAAGGCTTTTGATTATAGGTTGAGTTAAAGTTTATTGAACTTTAATTGAACAATCTATAAATAAAAAGAGAATAAGTAAGAAAGAGAAGAAAGCGTAATTTAAACCAAGACAACTGTGAGTTGTAAGGTTAAGAAATTAAGCGTACACGGTGGATGCCTAGGCAATCAGAGGCGAAGAAGGACGTGTTAATCTGCGAAAAGCGACGGTAAGCTGATAAAAAGCGTAATAGCCGTCGATGTCCGAATGGGGAAACCCAGTGTAGGAAACTACACTATCATCTAATGAATTCATAGTTAGATGAGGCGAACCGGGAGAACTGAAACATCTAAGTACCCCGAGGAAAAGAAATCAACCGAGATTCCCTGAGTAGCGGCGAGCGAAAGGGGAGGAGCCCAAGCGGGTAGCATAAAGTATTAGTGGAAGCGTCTGGAAAGTCGCACGATAGAGGGTGAAAGTCCCGTACACGAAGGTACGTTATGTGGAAGCTTATAGAGTAGGGCGGGACACGTGATATCCTGTCTGAAGAAGGGGGGACCATCCTCCAAGGCTAAATACTCCTGATTGACCGATAGTGAACCAGTACCGTGAGGGAAAGGCGAAAAGAACCCCGGGAGGGGAGTGAAATAGACCCTGAAACCGTGTACGTACAATCAGTGGGAGCTGTTACCGTTGGGTAATAGTGACTGCGTACCTTTTGTATAATGGGTCAGCGACTTATATTCTGTAGCGAGGTTAACCGAATAGGGGAGCCGAAGGGAAACCGAGTATTAACTGTGCGTTAAGTTGCAGGGTATA
>NZ_LZHB01000046.1:0-7536 GCF_001690345.1 Gilliamella sp. Gris3-2 | reverse complement strand
CCACTGATTAAGCCGTTGATGATACTAACCGCCATGTCAATGCCTTGACGGGTGTCACTGCCCATCGCTGACATGCCTTGATTCATCGATTCTTTGTAGGCGTCTTCGTAGATTTTTTGTTGCTGCTCGTCGGTTAAAACGATGCCTTTGTCTGCGGCTTTTTCTTGTTCTTTTTCTACCGCTTCTTTTGCCTTGGATTCAGCTCTTATCCGGTCAATATGATTAAGCATCGTTAACGTTTCACCACCAATTTCACTCACTAACTGCGTTTGGTCGATGATGTCTTGCTCTTTTTGTTTGTTAAAAATGTGTTTGAGCTCGTTATTCGCCTGCTCAGTATCATGACTTAATTCGTTGATATCTTGTTTTTGGTCATCCTTATTGCGGATAATTATCGTCCCTTCCGATACCGCTGAATGCGTCGTCGAATGCTCGCTTTCGTTTTTATTGCGACTGGTTGGCATCGATGGCATGCCGCTAGAGCTTACCCCTGCACTGCTGCTACTGACTTGGTAGTCCGCTTTGTTTTCGATATCACTAAAGCTGATTGTGCCTGTGTCAAGGCGGTTTTGGCTCTTGTCTTTCGCTTCTGAGGCTATCACCGCCCCTTTTAGGTCGGTGTTATTGCCGACCTTAATGTCAAAGCCACCACTGCCGGCAAAAATACCCGATTGGTCAGTCACACTTTGCCAGTTGCTGTCCATTTTCGTTTTGCTCGCCGAGGCATTAATACTACTTGAGCCTCCATAAGAAAAACTCCCCCCTACCGAGGTTGACGTGCTTTTAGAGTGGAACTCATCACTGTCTTGTTTCGATTCAATATTAAGGTCATGACCTATATCAGCCACCACCCTATCGCCTTTCACTTGCCCTGCAACAATGTTGGCATCATTACCGGTGATGATGGTGAGCTTGTTGCCTGCTTCAACGACGCTTTCACTCCAGTCGGTGCCGTTGCCCTTTTCGCGGGATTTGCTTTGGCTAGCACTGGCCGAGATGGTAAAGCCATTTTTTTCTCCACCAAAGTTATAGCCCACGCCTACCGAGCCACTGCTGCTTTTTTCTTTGCTGTCGGTTTTTATCGTGTTTTCTTGTCCAATGATGTTAACATCATGGTTCGCTTTGAGCATCGCATCATGACCTGCAGATACCTGACTGCCGATGATGTTGATATCGCCACTCTCTTTTTGACCATTGCCCGTCGCAATAATGCTGAGGTTATGCCCCGCTGAGACGCCACTACTTACCACGGTGTGTTGCTCTTGGTTTACCGTGCGTTTGGTTTTTTCACTGCCCAAACTGACATTAATGCCAATCGAGGCTTGTGGTGTGCCATTTTGTAAATTAGCACCGCCCTCTAGCGCCGCATTACCCGCTTGTAACCCCGCTTTAATATTCATCAGCGCTTTGGTTTTTTCATTGGTCTGCTTTTTCGCTTGCTCTCGGGTTTGGTTGGCATTGTAAATATCACTCGCCGTGCCTGTTATCGAAACAGTAAGCCCTGATTTTTTGCGCTCATACTCTTCTTGATACGTCGTTTTCGCATCTAATGCTTCGATATTGACGTTTTCGCCTTGTAATTTGATATTTTGCTGGGCGATGACATCACTGCCTTTAATACTTAGGTCTTTACCCGCTTGGATATTGACACTGCCTTTTGTACTACCTACAACACTGCCCACAAAGGCTTGTTCGGTATTTGTTTGTTTTAACGATTCGCTTTCTTTACCTGCCGTAAAGCCTATTCCACCACTGCCCATTAACCCAGATTTTTTGGTCTTGGTTTCGTGTTTTCGGTAATACGACTCTTCCGCTGCATCAATCGTGATATCTTTCCCTGCACCAAGACTCACATTGTGCGTACCTACCACTTCACTGCCTGTAACCGTTAAATTGTTACCCGCATTAATGTTTACCTTATCACCATAAATCCCACTGCCTTTTTGGGTGATGTTGTCGACCGCTATATCTTCAGTAATTGAACCCTTATTAAGCAACCCTTTCGTTTTGGTTTTGTGATGCTCGGTTAACTGTAAACGTTCTTGTTCACTACCAATATCAATATCATGCTCGGCTAATAGGTTTATGCGCTTATCGCTCGATAGCTCCGCTGATTTCGCTAAAATATCATGCCCCGCAATTAAGTTAAGGTCGCCTTGGGTTAACAGTTCACTGCCCGCCACATCTTCAATATCAACCTTGCGTGAGTGATTCTTATTCCATATCGCGTCTTGATAGCTTTCTGTCTTTAAGGTCGATAAATTGATATCGTGCCCCGCTATCACGTTAGTGACCCCATCTTCACCGCCATTTATTACCAAGGCCGCACCTAAATTAATGTCATGCCCCGCTTTTAAGTGGATATCGCCATCGGTGACGCTGAGACTTGAAACTTGGTCAATCACTGTGTTTTTGCTTTTACCCGATAATAATGCCCCCTCCGACGTTAATTGCGGGCGGTTATTTTGTAAAAATAATTCAGGATTCTATACCGTTTCATTTTATTAAAATTCAATAACAGCTTATTACTTGACGAATTGCATTAAGAGGGATAGGGTAAATAAAGTACGGTATAGTCTTATAATCTTGTGAGATCCTAAATTGAATGACTCAGTTTTATATACAGGTTATCCTATTGCAATTAAAACCAAACAAACCCAATTGGTGTTAGAGTTCATAACTTAGTTATAAATTGAATCATCTATTCCAATTCTGCTAGGCTTGTCACAGAATTGGAAAAAGTAAAACAAGGTTATTTAGGAATTTTCCCTGTCCACCAAATCGGCTTTTCATCCGCGCCTAAGTTATCAAAAACAGATAGTGGTATTTGTTCATAGCTTATTGAGTAAGGTAATGTAGTTATAGCCACCATTACTGGTTGATACTTATAATCGGGCTCTGACTTAAAACCTTCATGATTTATTTCGGCAGATTCAACACAATAATGAAATGCATAAAAATAACGTTCAAAAATATCATATAAAGTTGATTTTGTTCTGTCTAAATCACTTTTGGCTTTACCTGATAAAATAGGACCCCAATCAATGGCTTCTCTATCTAACTGTTTAAATTCTTCCTCGACCAATTTCATTAACGATTTAGCCGTATCTATCTCCTCTAACTTCAAATATCGACGATATAAACGGTCTGTTAAAATAGACCAATCTTCTTTGGGATATTTAGGCAGAAGATAATATGAAATACAATCAAAAAATAATTTCATATCACTGTCTGTACCTAAAGCAAATACGGAACTTCCCCCACTAAAACCGGTATCTTTTGACATTATTCATTTACTCCTTATTTTGTTATAAACCTAATATGTTCTCGTTTAATGATCCCGTTAGATTTCTGAACGATTCCTCGTATAATTTTGAATTCTTGTAATGCACTTAAATGCTGACCTCTAACATCTATCCGAACTTGTTGCTGCATACCATTTGGTAAATGTTTTTGTCGTTCAATTGCTTGTTTGGAAATATTATTAATCAGATTATCAGCGTATTTGCCTATATCATAATTTTTCACTTCTATTGAACAAGTTGTGCCATTACAAAAATCAGGTCTTACACTTCCTTTTGTACCGTGAGGGACTTCTACACCATCTTTATAACTTACTTGACCTCTATAATCTGGAGGCAAGCTGGCGCCGACATCTTTTTCTGATGTGGATTTTTATACGGATAACTCTTTACGATTAAAACCAAACAAACCCAATTGGTGTTAGAGTTTATAACTTAGTTATAAATTGAATTATATATTCCAATTCTGCGAGGTTTGTCACAGAATTGGAAAAGTAAAACAAGGTTATTTAGGAATTTTTCCTGTCCACCAAATCGGCTTCTCATCCGCGCCTAAGTTATCAAAAACAGGGACTATATTTTAAGGTTGATATAACAAAGAACGTTGCATTGCAGGTTTAATTTCATTAAACCAAGCTTTATAAACAAGTTCTTTAGGGTAGTGATTATAAAAATCCTCTATATTTTCCAAATCAACTTCTATAGCTTTCACGAGCTGTTTATAGCATTGCATATATTGTTCTTGAGTTAACTCGGAAAAATTTAAATCACTATCATAGAGATCATAACTAAAATAAACCTTTTCTGCTATATTATTTCCCAGTTGCATTATGTAGGGACGAACATATTCGCCAATAACAGACATAAACGTTGAGTTATATCCAACGCATTCTACCTCTTTTCCAAAATAAAATATACCAGCCATATTTTACCTCATAATATGAATTTTAGATCGTTGATATTCTGGTAACGTCTTAATGTAATTTTCAAGACGTGTTCGATTATCAGACGTCAGTTTCCTAAAATCTAATGGAACAATATCTGCTTTATCTAAATGTTCATGTAATTTTTTAATATTTCTATCCCAATTATTATTAAAAAACTTATTCATAGCATTGATTTCTCTTTCTGTTCCGTTAGATGTCGTAAACATAAAATCTACAGTTTTACCTTTATTTGGACCGCTTGTAAAAATGAAGTCAGCTAAACTATCCTTATCCTTAATACGTTCAACTTTTCCGCCTAACAATTTTTCTAATTCAATCGCAGCTGCACCTTCTGCTAACTTTACTTTTCCTGCATGCGGATCTACTGTTAATTTGCTTTCACGATCAATCTGACGTTTTATTGTTTCTAGTTCCTTTTCCGATAACTTCTGCCCTGTAGTTCTAGACTTCCAAGCTAAATCGCTCAAACCTTTTGCTGTAACGCCACCTGTTGAAAGTGAAAATAACAATTCAGCATCTGATGCTGACACGCCTAATATATTAGAAAGTCCCTCGGCTGTTTGCGTATGATAAGTTTTGCCATTATAAATGACCATTAACCCCGTTGCACCATTATCAACCATTGACCATGTTAAATATGCACTTGGTAGACAACCTACTAATGTGGTACAACCCGGTGATAATGCGACTGCTGCCATTCCATCTACGACAGCCATCCCAACTTGAAGAGTACCTCCTGCTCGGGTACTTATGCTGTATTCACTGTCATAATAGGTCATCGTATCTGAAATTTTATTGCCTGTCGTATATTCAAATAATTCTTCTATTTTTTTATAAGACTCTTTGCCGCCTCCTGTAATATAAGGTGGTAATTCGACTTCAATTTCAGCTGTTTGACCTTTCAATTGTTCTCTATAAGATTCTAACTCAGGGCTATTACCTAGCTCTTCTAATGCTAAATACGCTGCTTTATCTGGGTCATCATCCGCTAATCCAGCTGAACAATGAATTAATGCACAAGCTGCTGCACGATATAATAAATCTTCTCGTTCGTTTCCTTTAACAAGCTCGTCAATGCGTTTCTTTTCTGTTGGAGTAAGTAGTCGGTTATTCTCAACCGCATTTTTCCCTGCAGCAACCCCTGTATTCACATCTTGGATATCACCGCCCATCGCCGCAATGGCAAGGCCTGTGGCGAGTTGGGTTAGGGCGCTGATTTGTTGTCTTTCTTCTTGGCTTAGGTCTTTGATGTCTTTATCAGGGTAAAGGATACCCGCAATAACCTCAGCACCGCGTTCACTTGCGACAGCGCCTAAACCACCTGCAAGTGCGGAGTTGCCTTGCAGCTCGGCTACCACGGCGCCGAGTATGGCATGGCTGACGGTGTTGGCGAGGGTGTTTCCTTCGGTCTGTTGTTTGATAATAGTCGCTATTTTTGGTGCAAGTGCCCCTGCGGCTGCCCCTGTCATGTCGCCACTGATTAAGCCGTTGATGATAC
The DNA here is from genome assembly GCF_001690345.1 of Gilliamella sp. Gris3-2. Taxonomy (NCBI): domain Bacteria; kingdom Pseudomonadati; phylum Pseudomonadota; class Gammaproteobacteria; order Orbales; family Orbaceae; genus Gilliamella; species Gilliamella sp. Gris3-2. The sequence continues at coordinate 1,789 of NZ_LZHB01000046.1, read as the reverse complement.
TAACCGCCATGTCAATGCCTTGACGGGTGTCACTGCCCATCGCTGACATGCCTTGATTCATCGATTCTTTGTAGGCGTCTTCGTAGATTTTTTGTTGCTGCTCGTCGGTTAAAACGATGCCTTTGTCTGCGGCTTTTTCTTGTTCTTTTTCTACCGCTTCTTTTGCCTTGGATTCGGCTTTTATCCGGTCAATATGATTAAGCATCGTTAACGTTTCACCACCAATTTCACTCACTAACTGCGTTTGGTCGATGATGTCTTGCTCTTTTTGTTTGTTAAAAATGTGTTTGAGCTCGTTATTCGCCTGCTCAGTATCTCGGCTTAGTTCGTTGATATCTTGTTTTTGGTCATCCTTATTGCGGATAATTATCGTCCCTTCCGATACCGCTGAATGCGTCGTCGATTGTTCGCTTTCGTTTTTATTGCGACTGGTTGGCATCGATGGCATGCCGCTAGAGCTTACCCCTGCACTACTGCTACTGACTTGGTAGTCCGCTTTGTTTTCGATATCACTAAAGCTGATTGTGCCTGTGTCAAGGCGGTTTTGGCTCTTGTCTTTCGCTTCTGAGGCTATCACCGCCCCTTTTAGGTCGGTGTTATTGCCGACCTTAATGTCAAAGCCACCACTGCCGGCAAAAATACCCGATTGGTCAGTCACACTTTGCCAGTTGCTGTCCATTTTCGTTTTGCTCGCCGAGGCATTAATACTACTTGAGCCTCCATAAGAAAAACTCCCCCCTACCGAGGTTGACGTGCTTTTAGAGTGGAACTCATCACTGTCTTGTTTCGATTCAATATTAAGGTCATGACCTATATCAGCCACCACCCTATCGCCTTTCACTTGCCCTGCAACAATGTTGGCATCATTACCGGTGATGATGGTGAGCTTGTTGCCTGCTTCAACGACGCTTTCACTCCAGTCGGTGCCGTTGCCCTTTTCGCGGGATTTGCTTTGGCTAGCACTGGCCGAGATGGTAAAGCCATTTTTTTCTCCACCAAAGTTATAGCCCACGCCTACCGAGCCACTGCTGCTTTTTTCTTTGCTGTCGGTTTTTATCGTGTTTTCTTGTCCAATGATGTTAACATCATGGTTCGCTTTGAGCATCGCATCATGACCTGCAGATACCTGACTGCCGATGATGTTGATATCGCCACTCTCTTTTTGACCATTGCCCGTCGCAATAATGCTGAGGTTATGCCCCGCTGAGACGCCACTACTTACCACGGTGTGTTGCTCTTGGTTTACCGTGCGTTTGGTTTTTTCACTGCCCAAACTGACATTAATGCCAATCGAGGCTTGTGGCGTACCATTTTGTAAATTAGCACCGCCCTCTAGCGCCGCATTACCCGCTTGTAACCCCGCTTTAATATTCATCAGCGCTTTGGTTTTTTCATTGGTCTGCTTTTTCGCTTGCTCTCGGGTTTGGTTGGCATTGTAAATATCACTCGCCGTGCCTGTTATCGAAACAGTAAGCCCTGATTTTTTGCGCTCATACTCTTCTTGATACGTCGTTTTCGCATCTAATGCTTCGATATTGACGTTTTCGCCTTGTAATTTGATATTTTGCTGGGCGATGACATCACTGCCTTTAATACTTAGGTCTTTACCCGCTTGGATATTGACACTGCCTTTTGTACTACCTACAACACTGCCCACAAAGGCTTGTTCGGTATTTGTTTGTTTTAACGATTCGCTTTCTTTACCTGCCGTAAAGCCTATTCCACCACTGCCCATTAACCCAGATTTTTTGGTCTTGGTTTCGTGTTTTCGGTAATACGACTCTTCCGC
>NZ_LZHB01000045.1:0-37905 GCF_001690345.1 Gilliamella sp. Gris3-2 | reverse complement strand
CTGTTTACGCTTTATCCTGAGATTAAGCTTTAATTGGCAATACACCCGATACACCCGTTTATGATTCCATTTATAGCCGAGCTTTTTGATACGATTAAAACATTTAGGAAAGCCCCAGCGTAAATGCCGGTCTGTGATAGCATTCAATACCGAAACAATCACCGAATCATCCTGTAACTTAGGTTGATAATAGTAAGCACAACGGCTTAAGCCAACAATGGCACAACTCATAGCAATAGTAACTGAATGATTTTGTTGTAGTTGCTGTGCCCACGTTTTACGTGCCTTTGTGGGCACTAAAGCTTTTTTATTATTTCTTCCTGCAGCTGGGATTTTAAGCTCAGTTCGGCAAACATCTGCTTAAGCTTGCGATTTTCAGCCTCCAGCTCCTTTAAGCGTTTGATATCCGAAGTTTCCATTCCGCCGTATTTTTCTCGCCATTTATAGAAAGTTGAATTACCCATGCCATATTTACGGCACAGTTCTTTAACCGGAATACCCGCTTCAGCTTCTTTTAAAATAGCGACGATTTGATGTTCAGTCATTTTTTTCATAATTAAATCCCCTTTTCTTTTATCATAGAGAATTTTCTACTTTTTTGCTGTACTATTTTAGGGGATAGTTACAAAATTGATATAATAAATATAGTTACTATGATAAAAAAAGAAAATATACTTTCACATGGAGTGTGTCTTTGTCTTTCTATTTTGCTTGTTTACTTATTAGGTTACGAGCAAAGATTTGATCGCATATTTCTAACTTACTTTTCTCTTACTTTTTTAGCTCGACTTACTTTTTTTCGAATCTTTTTCTGCATTTGGTTTGTAATAGCTGCTATCTATTTTCCTATTGGATTTTATTATGGTCCACCTAATGTTGCCGTAATTAGTGCTATTGCTGAAACAGATTTTGAAGAAATAACGGAATTCTGTTCACAACTATCAGTTTATTTTTATTTTGCTCCTCTAATCTTAGCATTAATTTTTATTATATTATTTAAAAGATTTTCATTTCCAAAAACTAACAATTTCTATTTACTTATTTTTGTATTAGGGCTATGTTTTTATAGACCAATTAAAGCTGTAATAAAACATAATCCAAATTCTTTCAATACAATATCAACTACTTTATTGAATAACTTAAAGTATCCTATTTTTGAGTTTTCTCTCTCATTTTACGATAGTGCAAAACTTTATTTTCAAGAAAAACAAGAACAATTAAAACAAATTGAGCAAACAAATACTATCCCAATTTTATCTATTAATCCTCAAAAAAAGAACTATATTATTATTATTGGCGAAAGTGTTCGTAAAGACTATATGAGCGCTTATGGTTTTAAACTTGACAATACTCCCTTTGCTCGCACCCAAGCCAGCATTATTTGGGATGGATTAATATCACCAGCACCAATTACCCAATCATCAATTCCACATTTAATTAGTCAATCAATCTTTTTAGACGACAAAAAAGTGAATGCACAACTAAATAATAATATTGTTAGCATTGCTAATGAGGCAGGATTTGAAACTTATTGGCTTTCAAATCAAGGTAAATTAGGCACAATTGAAATTACGGTACCTCGTATTGCCTCTTATGCACAACATTCATTTTACACTAAAAAAGGTGAATATAATGGTAAATCATCGAGAGGAAAACATGATACTTTATTATTACCCGAACTGGACAATATTTTATTAAAAGAAAGCAATAAACCAAAACTTATTGTCATGCATCTAATTGGCTCTCATCCTCATTTTTGTAAACGATTAGAATTTAATGTGCAGTTTGATCTGAATAGTAAAAATATATCATGTTATGTTAGTAGTATTAAAGAAACAGATGATCTTATTGCACAAACTATCAATATACTAAAAAAATATAATCAAGATTATTCAGTTGTTTACTTTGCAGATCATGGGCTTGCGCATGCAGATCAACATAATGACTTAAGACACAATTCAGAATATCAAGATAGTTATCGTGTCCCATTTATCTTTTTTGATTCAGATAAAACACCCCAGCAAAAAATTAATAAACAAGTATCGGGATTCCAATTAGTTTATCTATTGAGTAACTGGATGGGTATAAAATTAGACGTAAACCATAATTATATGGAAAACGAACTTTCTCAAATACCAGAACAACAAAACATCGAAGTTAAAGACTGGGATAGCAATAAATTATATCAATTTGATAAACTAAAAAAAGATCCTAATCCCTATTAGGTTTATAATCATAGACAGATATAAAATGCCATCATTAGATCAGATGGCATTTGATTGATAATTATTCTATTATTATTTTAATAAACTATTTGCCTGAGCTATTACATTTTCAACAGTAAAGCCGAATGCTTTAAATAGTTGATCAGCTGGACCTGACTCACCAAAGCTTGTCATGCCAACGACTTTGCCGTTAAGACCAACATATTTATACCAGTAATCGCTGATACCAGCTTCAATAGCTAGGCGAGCTGTCACTGATGATGGCAATACTGACTCTCTATAAGTGCTATCTTGTTTGTCAAACGCATCAGTTGATGGCATTGACACAACTCGCACTTTTTTACCTGCTTGTGTGAGTTGATGATAAGCTTCAACTGCAAGTTCTACTTCTGAACCAGTAGCAATAATTATCAACTCTGGAGTACCAGTACAATCATTTAAGATATAACCGCCTCGATAGACATTGGCTAATTGTTCAGCTGTACGTTCTTGTTGTTTTAAATTCTGTCTTGAGAAGATTAATGCAGTTGGACCATCTTTGCGCTCAATACCATACTGCCAAGCAATAGCTGACTCCACTTGGTCACATGGGCGCCAAGTACTCACATTTGGTGTAACACGTAAGCTTGCCATTTGTTCAACAGGTTGATGCGTTGGGCCATCTTCACCCAAGCCAATTGAATCATGTGTATAAACAAATAATGAACGGATTTTCATTAACGCAGCCATACGAATAGCATTGCGTGCGTACTCCATAAACATTAAGAATGTTGCACCATAAGGAATAAATCCGCCATGTAAGGCAATACCGTTCATGATTGCTGACATACCAAACTCACGCACACCATAATGGATATAGTTACCATCAGCATTAGCTAAAATTTCTTTAGAGCCTGACCACATGGTTAAGTTACTTGGTGCTAAATCTGCTGAACCACCTAAAAATTCAGGTAAAGCTGGCGCAAATGCTTCGATAGCATTTTGAGATGCTTTACGAGTTGCAATAGTTGCTGGATTTTCTTGTAGTTTATTCACTACATCGTTAGTGATTTGAGACCAATTTGCTGGCAAATCACCATTAACACGACGTTTGAATTCTTTCGCTAATTCAGGATAGACCTTAGCATAAGCATCAAAACGAGCATTCCATTCATCTTCTACTTGTTTACCTTTTGCTTTCGCATCCCAAGCATCATAATAATCTTTAGGAATTTCAAAAGCAGGATAATTCCAACCTAATGATTTACGGGTTGCTTCAATTTCAGCATCACCTAAAGGTGCACCATGACTTTCATGGCTACCTGCTTTATTTGGCGAACCAAAACCAATTACCGTTTTACACATTAGTAGTGATGGTTTATCACTTACTGCTTGCGCTTGTTCAATCGCTTGTTTTAAGGCTTTAGCGTCATGCCCATCAATACCACGAATAACATGCCAACCATAAGATTCAAAACGTTTTGCGGTATCATCAGTAAACCAACCTTCTACCTCACCGTCGATTGAAATTCCATTATCGTCATAAAATGCAATTAGTTTACCTAGCTTTAACGTGCCTGCTAATGAACACACTTCGTGCGATATTCCTTCCATCATACAACCATCGCCCATAAACACATAAGTATGGTGATCAACAATTGTATGACCTGCTTTATTAAATTGTGCCGCTAATGTTCTTTCTGCAATTGCCATACCTACAGCATTGGCAATACCTTGCCCAAGTGGACCTGTGGTTGTTTCGACACCTGGCACATAACCATATTCAGGGTGTCCTGCAGTTTTTGAATGCAACTGACGGAAATTTTTAAGATCATCAATCGTCACATCATAACCAGTTAAATGCAATAGGCTATAAATCAACATAGATGCATGACCATTTGATAAAACAAAGCGGTCACGATCAGCCCATTTAGGATTGGTTGGATTGTGTTTTAAAAAGCCACGCCAAAGTACTTCGGCCATATCCGCCATACCCATTGGCGCACCAGGATGGCCTGATTTTGCTTTTTGCACGCCATCCATGCTTAATGCCCTTATCGCATTCGCCAGTTCGCGGTGAGATAGTGTGGTTGCATTCATGTCATCATCTCCAAAAAATTTTGAGTTTAAATTTGTTAATACCTGCAAGGTTAACATCACTTGCAAAATCGTTATTTAAATTAACGAAAGAAAATAGCATAAAAATGGGGAGCATACTCCCCAATTGTTTTATACGATTATAACAATGCGCTAATCATGTCTTCTAATTTGCCTTGGTCAACGGCAAAAGCACGAATCCCTTCGGCTAATTTTTCAACTGCCATAGCATCGCTATTATGTTGCCATCTAAATTCGGCCTCAGTCATTGGCGCAGGACGAGCAACTACGGTTTGATTTGGATTGAGCTTCTGTACAACAGGCGCATTTGATTGTTGCATTTCGGCTAATAGATTAGGCGAAATAGTTAATCTATCACAACCTGCTAATGCTAAAATCTGATCGACCTTACGGAAGCTAGCCCCCATAACAATAGTTTTATAACCGTGTTGTTTATAATAATTAAAGATATTACGCACAGAAATTACGCCCGGATCTTCATCCGCAACATAAGGTTCGATTGATTTTTTAGCTTGATACCAATCATAGATTCGGCCCACAAAAGGCGAAATTAAAAATGCATTTACTTCAGCACAAGCACGTGCTTGTGCGAACGAAAATAGCAAAGTTAAATTACAGTTTATCCCTTCTTTTTCTAGCACTTCAGCCGCTTTAATACCTTCCCAAGTTGAAGCAATTTTAATTAAGATATGTGACTTATCGATACCCTTTTCTTCATAAAGTGCAATAATTTTACGTGCCTTTTCAATACATCCTTGTTTATCAAAAGACAAACGGGCATCCACTTCGGTCGAAATACGACCAGGAACTGTTTTTAAAATTTCGGCGCCAATATTAACTGCAACCTGATCACACGCATTAACTAATTGTTGTTCTTTACTGCCACCAATTTTTTTCGCAGTTTCAACTGCAGAATCAATTAAATAACGATATTGAGGAAGTTGCGCTGCTTTCAAAACGAGGGAAGGATTGGTTGTTGCATCTTCGGGGGAAAACTGCTTAATAGAATCGATATCACCAGTATCGGCTACCACTACAGTTAATTTTTTAAATTCATCTAATTGACTCATACATTTTATCCTCATACAACGTTTTACTATAATGAAAGTATAATAACATTTATTCAACAATAAAACGACTTTGTCATGAGGTGGTCATTAATCTATCTTGTTGTCAAAAATCAGATAGGCTGAAAACATAAAATGTAGCCTCAGACTTTGATAATATAGAATCACTTATCCATGTTTGCTAGCTTATCCATACAAATAAAATTAATTTTGTGAATTTAATCACAAAATCAAATCAGCGTTAATTAGCATCATTTATCTATGATGCAACAAAATAATTGACAACACATTATAAATGTAAAAAGTTACTGATTCATGATTCAATTAAACCCAAACATATTCAACATTACCAGCTAAGTGACAGTTTGAACAAGAGTGACACTTATTAGTTTGGCAAAACAATAGCTGATCTTGTACTATGAGCTTTATCATCCCTTTTTTAATCCAAAACCCTAACATCTGCTCAGCTGCACTTTCAGGTAAACGAAAATGGCGTGCAACATCTTGCAATGGTACACGGCCTTTTAATTGTACATAATCACGAATCGACGTTATTAACATAGCAATAATCCGATAATTAAAGTTACAGAAAAATCACAAATCTTTTCTCTATCTATATTTTTACAAATTAGCTAGCCAGCTACTTACTGACAGCATGATGATTCTTTACACTGTTGTAGATTCGGTTCCGTTTGTTGGTTAAATGATGAATATCGCCCTAAAGTACGCATAAACAATAGTGCTACAACAATAAATACACTACATCCCAAAAGCCACCAACCTGCCATAGTAGAATGCCCAAGCAAAGTAAATTGATAATAAATCGTTGCTGTTAGCCATGCGATAGTAAAAGTCCAAATTGCCACAAATATCATCCATCTAAAACCAGCCTCTCGGTACACAGCTCCTAATGCAGCAGCACAAGGTGTATAAAGTAAAATGAAGATCAAATAACTCATCGCATTCGAAGACGAACCAAAAGCGCCCTTGATTTGAGAAATTGTTACCGAATTTACATCCAAATCAGACTGAAGTGAATCAATATTTTGTGAAACTGTATTAAACCCTAGTGGATCTAATACTGCATCTGATAGATCAACTAAATTCTTAGGAATCGTTGCCAACGCATCTACAATCCCTTGTGATAAATCAAATGACTTGGTTGCTTGCTCATTGTCATCGCCCATCGAATAAAGCGAATTAAGCGTTGCAATCACCGACTCCTTAGCAAAAATACCCGTAAAAATTCCCACCGTTGCGGGCCAATTATCGTGTTTAATCCCCATTGGTGCAAATGCTGGTGTGATTGTTTGGCTAACAACAGAAAGCATAGAGTCCTGCGAACTTTCGTGTCTAAACGAACCATCACTCCCCCATGAATTAAGCATACTTAATATTGTTACCATCAACACAATGGCTTTACCTGCTTTAAAAATAAACGACTTTAAACGTTGCCAAGTTAAACTAATTAGACTACTTAAAGTCGGAATACGATACACTGGCATTTCCATAATAAACGGTGTTAATGAACCTTTTAATAGCGTAAATTTAAGTATAAATCCGGTTATCATTGCCACAACTACACCAAGCAAATATAAGGCAAACACCACTAAAGAAGCATTTTTAGGGAAAAATATCACTGCGAATAAAGCATACACCGGCAATCTTGCTCCACATGACATAAAAGGAATCATACAGATCGACATAATACGATCACGTGTACTTTCTAACGTTCGCGTGCCCATAATGGCTGGCACACCACAACCGAATCCCACTAACATTGGCACAAATGCTTTTCCCGGCAAACCAATGCAACGCATCAGCCGATCGATTACCATTGCTGCTCGCGCCAAATAACCAGAATCTTCCAAAAAAGATAAACAAAAAAACATCGCCCCAATGACAGGAATAAAAGTTGAAACAGTTTGAATGCCGCGGCCAATCCCATTAGCTAAAACAGCCGTAAGCCAATTCGGTGCATTGATAGCATGAAGTAACTGCGTTGTGCCATCGACAAAGATAGTACCACACAGCACATCAAAAAAATCAATAAACACAGCCCCAAAATTAATTGCTAGCATAAACATGGCATACATTGCGAGTAAAAAGAACGGAATACCAGTAATACGCCCTAAAGTAATATTATCCAATATATCTGAAAATCGACGACTAAGTTCACGTGGTTTATCAATCACTTTCTTACAAATTGTATCAATCGTATCATAACGTGCACTAGCAAGCGCCACATCAATTTCATTATCACACCATTTTGCAAGCAATGAACGGCAGTTTGCAAACATCTCTTTTTCGCATTCGAGTAAGTTATAACGCGAATCATCTAATAACGCATCCATCAATTGCCAACGATTGAATTGATGCACAACACTATCATCTGGTAACTCACAAATACAACGATTAATCACCGCTTGCTGATCATCGCCAAGCAAATCAATCGACGGTTGAGCTACTTGTGGCGTGATTACCATGTTTTCGATTTGTTGATAAAAGCACGATAGCCCCATTTTTTGGGTTGATGATAATGCCACAACAGGGCAACCTAACAGTGTTGACAACATATCAACATTAATCTGTTCGCCCATGGCTTTAACTGCATCCATCATATTTAATACAACAATCATTGGCACTTGCAAATCAATTAACTGACAAGTTAAATACAGACTACGTTGCAAATTAGTTGCATCCATAATATTAATAATAACACTATCACTATCAGACAACACAAACTGACGTGCGATAAGCTCATCTTGTGAAACACTAAGTGGGTCTGGTTCGATCGAATATGTACCAGGCAAATCAACGACTTCATATTGTGCATTATGATAAGTAAAAACACCTGTCTTACGTTCAACAGTCACTCCAGGCCAATTTCCTACACGTTGCTTTGAGCCAGTTAATAAATTAAATAATGTCGTCTTACCACAGTTAGGGTTACCAATTAATGCTATCTTCATTTACTTACCTCCATAACTTCAATAGCTTGTGCTTCTTTACGACGCAAACAAAGCCAAAATCCACGCATTTTAATTTCAATCGGATCACCAAATGGTGCAACTCGCACAACCAGAACCTTACACCCTGGTGTAATCCCCATTGCAAGTAACTTTCGACGAAAAGGTAACGATTCGGGTAACAACCTAGTAATAACCGCCTCGTGGCCTAAAGGTAACTGGTTAAGAGTAAAAAATGACATTACGCTTCCTAAAAATGACAACAGTGCTGATATAAATAATCATATAAAATTAAAAATACATATTTTAGAAAGAAATGAAGTTATTTTTAGTGTAAAAATGCGAATTATTCTCAACAAAAATAAATAAACAGTAAAAAAATAGTAAATATAATTAAACAATAAAAAATACAAACTCAAACCTTCGCTGTGTTGTGTTTCTAAATAGGTAAAATAAATACTCACGATGTAAATACCCCAAACTTAGTACACTCTCACGTAGAAAATTAAGCTGCCTGTTTTCGTGTTTTTAATTCAATAGGCATCATATTATTTGATGTCTTATGTGTAGGATATTACTAATATTGTTTACGGTAATTTGAGAAACTACTGTAATAATTAGTCGTAAAAAACAAAATTAGCGCTTTATCACCAGCAAGCGATATGGCGTTTATATCATAAAGAAAAAACGACGGCCATTGATTTGGCTAAACGCTATTACAAAACCTATCCAAGCAAAATGCTACAGGTTGATACCAAAGGTTTATCTTTACTTATAAATCAAACGAAACAGCAAACTAGAAAAATTATTTTCTAGTATTAACATGATTTTTTTGTTTTTTTACTTAAACACGGTGTTTTCCTGAAACTTTTTGACAAAAATTGGACAGTCTTTGTTTGTTAGATAAATATTTGTTTAGATAAACTGCGTGATAATCGCTGTATCAAGCAAAAATGTACCAATCCAACCTGTCAAACCGATGTGAAAGCCGAAAGAGTGATACAAACTTTGAATTGCGATGTGGCATAATCGGCAAATATTTAGCGATTCAAAAGATAGAAAACAAAAACTTAAACGCTTTATTAATTTTTATAATACCATTAAACCCCATAAAGCGATTTCAGGCAAAACGCCTTATGAGTCTTTAGAGGATTATTTTAATTATGAAGTGTAAACAACTCGGCGTTTTCATACAGATTAAGAACTAAATGCTAAAAGCTAAGGTGCGGAGCAAAGGGCACTGTTGTAGTAGATGCCAGCGAGGTGGGGGCTGGGACTGAGGTTGTCGACGTAGCCGCCGAGCGCGCTGACATAGAGCTGGTTGCTACCTGCCGTCTCGCTCGTCCAGAAGCCCAGGTGGACGAAGCCCGCATCAGCGTAGCGGTCCATGTTGCCCCACTCCGTGAAAAAGCCAGCGCCTATGTAACGCATGGACCAATTACCTCGTGACAACGGCGTGGCGCCATCTACGCCATTTTTACATGGGAATTCAGCATCTACGCCATTTACGGATTCCATACCACACTTCGCATTGGTAAAATCCCTTACCCTCGGCATGCGGTAACCCAAACCATTACACCATGCTAACTGGTTACTATAACGACTAAAACCCTCCCACCGACTGACGAACCACTGCCTCAACACAAACCCATATTTTACTACCTCAACGCCATATATATCTCTACCCACTAACTCAAACGTCTGCGGTAACCTTGGCTTAGCAATTCTGTTGGGATGAGGATTATCCCATTGATTTCTTGCCTCTGGACCTGTTAGCTTAACACGTGCTACAACTTGCCCCAAATCCTCATAAGGAATCCAATAGTCATTATTAGCTACAACATTTGTCACTGTTGCAGTAATTCCCTCATGCGTGACTGGTTCCCATGTCAATTCTTCTATATCTCCAGTTATGAGTAAATCAAAATATAAATTATGCGCACCTGTGGTCGGAAAATTTAGGCTGTATGATTCAGGATTGATTGATTGAACTAAAAAGCCCTTCTTAGGATTCCATATGTCAGCTGGGCCTGCGTATAAGCTCGTACTCGGGTGTAGATTCGGCCTTACATAATCAATAACTGCAACTACCGTTGAAGGTAAAATTATCGCATCACTACGATTATCCGCTCGAGCTATTTTACCATTCAATGCCTGTAAATTCGATGAAGATGACAATAATAACAATGCTAATACTAGCAAAGCTGTTTTAGGTGATTTGAGTGATAATTTCGAAGATATAAATAAGTTTTGTGTAAAAACTCGTCGAATAGGATTATTTGATAAATTTAAGACATAGGTTTGCCAGTGCTTGTGTCTTGTGTCTTGTGTCTTGTGTCTAAAATGATAATGCATTACGTTCCTCGTGTCAAGTAATATTTTGTTTTATTTCGATTTTTTATAATTACTCGCTTATTTAATAAGCTTGTTTTCCTACAGCGATAAAAGTATAACCATTTATAAAATAGTTGGCTAGTTTTTTAGCAGATTTTTTGTAAAGAAATGTAAAGATAAAACAATTCAACTTTATAGATAGGTTAATTTTATAATTAAAATAGGGTGTTATCTTTATAGCTTTTGAATTTTGTCGGAATAACTGATATTGGTGATAACGTTTAATTTAAGAATTTTGAGCGTAACATCTTACAAATCACATGGCTACAAAATATAAACTACGGTACCCAACGCCCACGCTCGCTCTTAACCATCGGCATGATTTACTCAAATCATTATGATATTCGCCTTTTTTAAGCCTATTTGCTTTGCTCAGAAGTGCCAAATTGTTACTGATAAATTGGCATCCCTAACAAAGCACAAACTCGCCAAACAGTCCTATTTGGCGTGCTACCCTCAGTCTATCAGCAAAGCACTCCGACACAGTTAAAAGATAGGTAAATTAACCTTGCCGTGTTGTGTGTTTCCTCTAAAATAGCTCAGGTAGACTATTGATTTTATTGAAGTTTTTTATTTTACTTAATTTAAGTAATTATTAGCTAATTTCTGTTTTTATTACAATGTTTTTGCTGTGTTTTTTGTGCCTTGCACACAACTAATAACTTTCGTTAGTTAACACACTATGGGATATAAATTTACTTTTATACTAAATAGATGTTTTATTGGAGCGGGAAACGAGGTTCGAACTCGCGACCCCGACCTTGGCAAGGTCGTGCTCTACCAACTGAGCTATTCCCGCATGAGAGTTGTTTGTTAGTGGTGCCCGGGGCGAGACTTGAACTCGCACGGCCAAAAAGGCCGAGGGATTTTAAATCCCTTGTGTCTACCGATTTCACCACCCGGGCTCAAAACTTATTACCAAAAGGTAATTGCGTTTCGAATGCTGTGCATTTTACCCATCTTAATTTTGCCGTCAACTAAAAATTAAAAATTATTGTTTAACTGCTCAATGTTTGTCACTTTTTATGGCTTTTATTAATCTTTCTATAAAAATTAAAGTTAAAGTTATGGTTTATTATCTTCCCATAACGTTATTGATATTTTTAAAACTTAAATATGGCTTAAACACTGAAAGATGAACCGCAACCGCATGTTGTTGTTGCATTGGGATTATCAACCACAAAACGAGAGCCTTGTAAACCCTCTACATAATCGATAGTGCCGCCAACTAGATATTGTAAACTCATGGGATCGATAACTAAAGATACACCATTTTTTTCAATAGCTAAGTCATCTTCGTTTACCTTTTCATCGAAAGTAAAACCATACTGAAATCCACTACAACCACCGCCTGTTATATACACCCTTAATTTTAGGTTTGGGTTCTCTTCTTCAGTGACTAATGATTTTACTTTGTTGGCTGCAGCATCAGTAAAGTTAATCGGTAAAGCATCGCTCATATTCTTCTCCTAATATATTGATCTTTGCATTATATACCTTTGCTAAATGAAAATACAAAATAGAAAACTTCTATTAAATAAATTTCTCATAGTTAGCTTGAATTTATTTTGATTTTATGAATAAATACAACAAAATTTTCTAGAGAGATTATCTCGATTATGCTAAACAATTTCAAATCAGAAAAACTTTATCATCAGGCTCAATCAGTTATGCCTGGTGGCGTTAATTCGCCTGTTCGCGCCTTTAATGGCGTTGGTGGCTCACCTTTATTTATCGAGCATGCAAACGGTGCGTATATTTATGATGTGGACGAAAGAGCCTATATTGATTATGTTGGTTCTTGGGGGCCGATGATCCTTGGACACAATGACCCCGATGTAGCCAATGCGGTAATTAACGCTGTTCATAACGGTTTGAGTTATGGTGCACCAACCGAAATTGAAACCAAAGTTGCTAATTTGGTCACTCAATTAATGCCTTCAATTGAAATGGTGCGTATGGTAAATTCGGGAACTGAAGCAACCATGAGTGCCATCCGTGTTGCTCGTGGTTTTACTGGACGTGATAAGATTATTAAATTTGAAGGCTGTTATCACGGTCATGCTGATTATTTGTTAGTTAAAGCGGGGTCTGGTGCCCTTACTTTTGGTCACCCAACTTCACCAGGTGTACCTGATGATTTTGTTAAGCATACATTAGTTTGTGATTATAATAATTTAGAATCGGTAAAAAAACAATTTGAGCAATATCCCGACCAAATTGCCGCCATCATTATTGAGCCAGTTGCGGGCAATATGAATTGCGTGCCAGCTCAAAAAGAGTTTCTGCACGGTTTACGAGCACTTTGCGATAAGTATGGTACGTTATTAATCATTGACGAAGTGATGACAGGCTTTCGAGTCGCACTGGGCGGAGCTCAAGATTATTATGATGTTGTGCCCGATTTAACTTGTTTAGGCAAAATTATTGGTGGAGGTATGCCTGTTGGAGCGTTTGGTGGTCGTGCAGATATTATGATGCAATTAGCACCAACTGGTCCAATATACCAAGCTGGAACGCTTTCAGGTAACCCCGTTGCAATGGCAGCGGGTTACACAACGTTAACCAAGTTAATGGAAGTTGGAATCTATCAAGAGTTAAAAGATAAAACCGCATCGCTTGCTGATGGTTTATTATCGGTAGCTAAAAAGCATAATGTGCCGTTAGTGTTGAATTATGTAGGAGGGATGTTTGGATTATTCTTTACAACTGCTTCTGAAGTAACCACTTATCAAGATGTGATGCAGTGTAATGTTGAATTATTTAAGAAATTCTATCATCATATGCTAAATGAAGGTGTTTATTTTGCACCGTCAGCTTTCGAAGCTGGTTTCATGTCACTTAAGCACACAGATAAAGAGATCAATCATACCATTGATGCAGCAAGTCGTTTTTTTAATAACTTAGTTTAGATGTATGGCACTTTTTATATTTCCAATTAAAAATTAAACTATTAAAATAGGTAATAATCATATGGTTAATCCACTTAAAGAAGGTGAAAAAGCACCTCAGTTTTCGTTGCCAGACCAAGATGGAGAGCTTGTAGGCTTAAATGACTTTAAAGGCAAACGTGTTTTAATTTATTTTTACCCAAAAGCGATGACACCTGGTTGCACTGTGCAAGCATGTAATTTGCGAGATTGTTCTGATGAGTTCAAAAAATATAATGTGGTGATCCTTGGTATAAGTACCGATAAACCTGAGAAGTTATCTCGATTTATCGAAAAAGAGCTGTTAAATTTCACGCTGCTTTCTGACGAAAATCATGAAGTTGCTCAAGCATTTGGTACTTGGGGCGAAAAAGAGTTTATGGGAAAAACCTACGATGGGATTCACCGTATAAGCTTTTTAATTGGCAAAGACGGTAAAATCGAAAAAGTGTTTGATGATTTCAAAACCGCTAACCATCACGAAGTAGTTTTAGACTATCTTAAAAAACACAGCAAATAGTTCTGATTAAAAGCAGATTAACCATTAATCTGCTTTTACTTCGCTATTGATAGTATTTAATTCGTCTGATTTTGGCCATGCATTTATAATTGCTTTAACCAATGTAGCCAAAGGTATTGCAAAAAATATTCCCCAAAATCCCCATAAACCACCAAACACAATTACCGATAAAATAATAACTAATGGATGTAAATTAAGTTTTTCAGAAAATAAGCAAGGTACCAATAAATTACCATCTAATGCTTGTATTAATACATAGAAAAACAATAAATAACCAAATTGTGCGCTTAATCCCCATTGAAATAGAGCAATTAATACAACCGGAATACTTGAAATAATAATACCAACGTAAGGCACTAATACAGATAATCCAACAAGCACTGCTAATAAAAGTCCATAATCTAAACCAAAATACCAAAAAGGAATATAGACACAAATGGATAAAATAATTATATGTAGTACATTGCCTACTATATAATTGGATATTTGCATATCCATTTCAGCAGCAACTTTGTTCAAAATTGTACGGTTCTTAGGCAAGATTTTTGAACAGTATCCCCATATTTTTGTTTTGTCCTTTAATAAAAAAAACATCATTATGGGCACTAATACCCCATTAATTGCAACAGATACTAGCCCTAATAAAGACACAATGGAAAATTGCAATAACGAATTACCAGTTTGCACAACTTTGTTGGTAATACCTTGGATGATCGAGTCGAATAAGCCAACATCAATTAGTTCAGGGTAGTGTTCAGGCAAGGTGGTTAAAAAGTTGTTTGCAAAATTTAGCATGTTTGGAATATTAGTGATTAAGCTAATGCTTTGTTGCCAAATTAATGGTAATAAAATCATAAATCCGACTAATACAATCATTAAAAAAAGCAGTAACACCATTACAACTGCCAGTGTTCTTGGTATGTTTTTTTTATGTAGATAGTTAACCGGTCTATCAAGTAAATAAGATAGTACAATCGCAATTAAAACCGGTAGAAGAATTTTATTGAAAAAATAGATAATAACAAATAAGCCAACAATAACAGCCATTAGCGAAACAACATGCGGATCGCTAAAGCGTTTTTTATACCATTCTATGAACATTTTTAACATTAAAATACTCCTATTTTGCTGACTTTTTAAGTAATAACTTCGTTTTGGTTATTTTTTTAAACCACCTAATATACCACGGGTGATCTGTTTACCGATTTGATTAACAACTTGCCTTGTTGCGCTTTTAGCTATTTTTTGGGTGATACCATCATGTTGTCCACCTCTTGGCCCCTTAGTACCAAAAAGTAGTGTGCTTAAAAAATTTAGCAATCCACCATTATTTTGTTTATTATTTTTATCATCGTCTCTTTTTATATCGCTACCATTGCTGTTTTGATCGGATTGGTTATTTAACGAAAATCCATTTTTCAGTATTTCATAAGCGGATTGTCGATCTATGGTTTGTGCGTATTTGTTGTAAAAACATGATTGGCGAATAATAGTTAATTGATCTTCTGGCAACATAGGTCCCATTTTTGAACTCGGTGCAATAATATAACCACGTTCAACCATGTTTGGACTGCCTTTTTCATCTAGAAACGAGATAAGAGCTTCGCCAACGCCTAATTCCATTATTGCTTTTTCAGTATCAAAACTTGGATTGGCACGCATAGTTTGGGCAGCCACTTTTACAGCTTTTTGATCTTTTGGGGTAAATGCGCGTAAGGCATGTTGCACACGATTGCCTAATTGCCCTAAAACTGTATCAGGAATATCACTCGGATTCTGAGAAGAAAAATAAACCCCGACCCCTTTAGAGCGAATTAAACGCACCACTTGTTCTATTTTTTCTAATAATGCAGGCGAAATGTTATTAAAAAGTAAGTGAGCTTCGTCAAAAAAGAAGACAAGTTTCGGCTTATCAAGATCACCTACTTCTGGCAAATGCTCAAAAAGTTCTGACAATAACCACAATAAAAAGACTGAATATAATTTTGGCGAGTTATATAACTTTTCGGCCGATAAGATGTTAATTATACCGTAACCTTTAGGATTAACTTGCATTAAATCTTGAATGTTAAGCATTGGTTCACCAAGGAAAAATTCGGCACCTTGTTGTTCAAGAGTTAACAATCCACGTTGAATTGCGCCAATTGACGATAGCGAAATGTTTCCATATTGTGTGGTAAATTTTTTAGCGTTATCACCAACAAATTGAATTAATGCTCGAAGATCTTTAAAATCAATTAATAATAAATTGTTATCATCAGCAATTTTAAATACTAACTGTAAAACCCCTGCTTGAACGTTATTTAAATCGAGTAACTGACCAAGCAAAATAGGCCCTATATCTGACACAGTGCTACGAACGGGGATTCCTTTTTCAGCAAATACATCCCATAATTCAATGGGTGACGAGTCTGGTTGCCAATTATTAACTTCAATACTCGCTAAACGAGCTTGTAGTTTTTCAGTTAATTTGCCCTTTTCACCAATCCCAGTTAGGTCGCCTTTAACATCAGCAAGAAAGACAGGTACACCTATTTTTGAAAAACCTTCTGCCATTTTTTGTAATGTCACTGTTTTACCTGTACCAGTTGCGCCAGTAATTAAACCATGACGATTAGCTAATGCAGCAATAATTGATAAATCTTTACCATGACTTTTGGCAACTACAATCGACTCACTCATGGAATAACTCCCTTGTTGTTTTTTACTCTGCAATAAAAACAGTTTTGTTATAAAAATATATTTGGTTATTAAAACAATTTTTCTATTAAAACTACACATAATATTGTATTCTGAATTAGCAATAGCTGCTATTGTTATTATTCTAACTAGCCCATATAAGGAGGCACTATGTTTCCAGAATATCGAGAATTAATTTCCAAATTAAAAAATACCGATTTACGTTTTCAAAAATTATTCGACCAACATAATGAGCTCGACCAAAAAATTAAAAATATTGAATCTGGAATTATTGTCAATACCGCTGAAACGATAGAGGCATTAAAAAAACAGAAACTTAAAATTAAAGATGAAATTCATGAAATTCTAAAAAAAGCGTCTGAAATTATCTAAACTTTTAATTACCTACAACTTGTAATTATTTTAATTAATCGTTTTATTTCAAACTAATAAACAATTAAACAAAAACCCCAATAATTGGGGTTTTTTATTGTGTGTTAACTTAAAATCCTTGCGCTAACTATTTTATATTTAATGGCTTAATTTTGCTTGAGCTTTTTTTGTTTTCGGCTTTTAATTAGCATAATTAAATTTTTATGTGGTGTTTTCATAGATTATTTCCTTTGTTATTATTTTATATTTAACATTTTGATTTTTAGTGTTTTTTAAATAAATACTTCTTAAATTAGCTAAGCGATATTAGTATCACTTAGCTGTTATTAGTTAATTAAAACCATTGTCCAAAACGTTTGATATAGATACGTTTCATTAATTGTGCAACGCAGCAATAGCTAAATAGAGTTGCTAATAGCCATGGAAAGTATGACCACGGTAATGGTTGTAGTCCAATTAACCCACTTAGTGGAGAAAATGGAATATAAATACCAATCGCCATAACTAACAAAGTCATCACAATAACAGGAAATGCCGCCGTGCTTTGCACAAATGGAATTTTTTGTGTTCTTAGCATGTGCACAACCAAAGTTTGCGATAATAACCCTTCAATAAACCATCCTGAATGAAATAGTGATTGAGCTTCAACACTATTAGCACTAAATACAAACCACATTAATGCATAAGTTGTGATATCAAAAATAGACGATGTAGGCCCAATCCAAATCATAAAACGTCTAATATTTAACGCATTCCATTTACGTGGTTTTTGTAAAAATTCATTGTCCATTTTGTCCCATGGCAATGAGAGTTGTGAAATATCATACAATAAGTTTTGAATAAGTAAATGTATCGCTAGCATAGGTAAAAATGGTAGAAACGCACTAGCAACCAATACTGAAAAAATATTGCCAAAATTAGAACTTGCTGTCATGTTTAGATATTTCATGATATTGCCAAAGGTCTCTCGGCCACATATTACACCTTCTTCTAAAACCATTAGGCTTTTTTCAAGTAAAATAATATCAGCAGATTCTTTAGCGATGTCGGTTGCAGTATCGACCGAAATCCCTACATCTGCATCGCGAAGTGCTGGTGCATCGTTAATACCATCGCCTAAAAAACCAACTGTATGTCCATTATCTTGCAACAACCGAATAATTCGCGATTTTTGCAGCGGCGTTAATTTTGCAAAAATAGTGTGCTGTTCGATCTGTTTTTTTAGCTCGACATCATCCATTTTTTCAATTTCAGTGCCAAGTAATGGCGTGCCTGGTTCTAAACCAACTTCTCGGCAAACTTTAATGGTGATGATTTCGTTATCACCAGTTAAAACTTTAACGCCCACACCATGCTCATTCAATGCCGAAATAGCTTCAAATGCGCTTTCTTTTGGTGGATCTAAAAAAGTTAAAAAGCCACGAATGGCGAGCGCAGTTTCGTCCTGCACGGTGTATTGTGGTTTTGTTTCACTTGCCGGAATGTTTTTTACTCCAACGGCTAATACTCTAAAACCTTCTTTATTATATTCATGTGCTAATGCGATCAAAGCTTGTTTACGTTCATCGTTTAATGGTAAATATTCGTCATTTTCATAAACGTAACTGGCAATAGACAGCATTTCTTCAACTGCGCCTTTACAAATCATCAAATGGTTATCATCACCATTTTGTACCACCACCGATAAACGTCGGCGTACAAAATCAAATGGTAATTCATCAATTTTTTTGTATAAGCTAACACCAACCTTTTTCATGCTGGTCTTTTCTTCGGCAAAACGAATAATCGCTTTATCCATCAAGTTTTTCATGCCGCTTTGATAATAACTATTAAGCCATGCAAGTTCCAAAACAGATGAATCGACTTGACCTTTTATATCAAGGTGATGCTCTAAAATAATTTTATCTTGTGTTAATGTCCCCGTTTTGTCAGTACATAAAATATCCATCGCCCCAAAATTTTGGATTGCGTTAAGTCTTTTAACAACTACTTTACGTTTTGCCATACCAACAGCGCCTTTTGCTAGATTAGCGCTCACAATCATTGGTAACATTTCAGGCGTCAAGCCAACGGCCACGGCTAATGCAAAAAGTGCAGCATCGCCCCAATCATTTTTTGAAAAACCATTAATAAAAAATACAATTGGCACCATAATTAGCATAAAGCGAATAAGCAACCAGCTAACACTATTAACACCGCGATCAAACGAAGTTTCAGCACGAGATCCTACAATTGATTTTGCCAATGAGCCAAAATGAGTATCCCCTCCTGTTGCAACAACAATGGCTGTGGCGGTTCCACTAACAACGTTGGTTCCCATATAACAAATGTTATTAACATCAAGCAAATTATCTTTGTTGATGTTTGATGTTTCGATATTATCGGATGTTTTTTGTGTTACAGCACCTAATGTGTCGTACTTTTCAACAGGAATTGATTCGCCTGTTAATACGGCTTGGCTAACAAATAAATCCCGAGATTCAATCAATCGAATATCTGCTGGGATCATGTCTCCAGCCGACAAGTAAACAATATCCCCAGGAACAATTTCACTTAATGGAATTTCAATACGTTCTGGGCTCATATCTTTATGCGCACGTCTTAGCACCGTTGCTGTTGTGCGAATCATCGATTTTAACGCCTCAGCCGCTTTGTTCGATCTAAATTCCTGCCAAAAACGCAATAATCCACTCAGTGATACCATAGTTAGAATAATGATAATACTGGTTAAATCTGTCTCTTCACCATTTTGCAAAGGTAACCAAAAATCAGTCACAAAACTGACAATAGCTAACGCTAATAATACAAATATAAATGGATTATTAAACGCCATTAATAGTTGTACTAAAACTGATGGTACCTTTTCGCGTGCAACTTCATTTTTTCCATATGTTTCAATTCTCGACTTTGCACTTTCTTGTGTTAATCCTGAAAGGCTGGATTGAAATTTAGCTAAAATACTATCAAGACTGCTTTGAGCTTCGTTGATAGCTTTAATATCTACACTATTTTGTGCTTTAGTTTTTGATGTATTTTTTGTCATCATAAGTACCTATATTCATAATTTTGGCAAAAGTAGGCCAACTTATTGTTACTAAATAACAATAAATAATTAAATTTTGTGATTAACTAAAATTTAGTGCATATCAAAAGTAGCCTATAAAGCTATTTCTTATAGCTTGGGCTGAGCATTAAATTTGATTAGCAAACAGAATTAATTAAGAATTTAGATACAACTCGGTGGTTCTAAATGTTTTTCTGAAAGATGTAAAACACGCACCATTAAACTTTGCGCGCATTGGTGTTTTGAATTTGTGTGATAGCGTGTAAAAAAATACATATCGTTCACCGTTACCGTTTTATCAATTTCGGTTTGTGAACTGAAAAAATGGTTATTTAGACAGGTTCATTAACCGATAATGATGTGTTTAAATTTGTCTCCCCTAGTCTTGGGGTGACCCGATTGAGTGTCCATATTTCTCCTGTAAATTGAACTCTTCACTTTATATTTCAACTTCCCTTCACCCTCGTTTTTAACTTCCATAATAGCTAAAAAAGGAAGAAAAGCTCAAAAGGCGGGCTCTTTATACTCCTTTAAGTATTAGAAGTCAACCTATATCACGAAAAAATAAATACAGTTGTTGAAAAACGGCACTTATCGCCGTTTTCATCTTCACTTTATATAAAATTGATAACCCTATTATCTAATAGAATATACAATCGCTACCCTATTAACTAACGTAAATATTTTAAAGGGAACTATCGGAATTACTCCATAATAATCAGTCCAATTTGGTAATTATTTTGTGATTTCTTTTATCACATTTATTTAAGAAAAATGTACTCAAAACGGCTAACTTGGATAATATTATTAATATATGCTGATATTTGATCGAGTCATAAAAATAACAAAAAGAAAAAGCACTTAAAATTATTATTTAATTAGTATGGCTATATTAATAAACAGAATGAACAGTATTATTAAATTTCATCCTGTTTTTTATATAGATATTAACCTTGAATATTCAACCTTGCATTCTTTAACTGATTAACAAGATCTAACAGTGATAAATTAAGTTGATACATAAATTGTTGGTACGAAAACTCTTTTTTGCTAATTTCGTTTAATTGCAATTCCCAATGGGCGGTCATGTCTGGCATCGACATTATATCTGGTAGTGATAAAATCAGATTTTTACCCACCTCGGTTGAGCGAATTGCTTTGCCTTGACGAATTAAAAATTGACGTTTAAATAACAATTCAATAATACCTGCCCTTGTTGCTTCTGTACCTAAACCATCAGTTTCACGCAGTATTTTTTTGATTTCGGGATCTTTAACAAATCTGGCAATCCCCGTCATCGCAGACAACAGTGTTGCGTCAGTAAATTGTCTTGGTGGCTGAGTTTCTTTGCTAACCAGTTCAGTATCAATGCATTGCACGGTTTCACCCTTTTTAACTAATTTAGTTAATAAACCATTACTTTCATTGTCATTCATATCGGTTGGGGATTGATGGTTTTTAGTTCTAAATAAAACTTTCCAACCTTCATCAAGCATTTGGTTAGCTTTAGAAATAAATTTTCCGCCTTGAATATCTACATCAATTTGCAATTCAGCATATTTATATGCTGGATAAAATTGAGCTAAATATTGCGTTGCCACAACTTGATAAACCGCCTTTTCGTTGTCAGTTAAGTTTTCCATTTTAGCTTTACGCAACGTTGGAATAATAGCGTGATGTGCTTCCACTTTTTTGTCATTCCAAGCTTTAGTGCGTAAAGTATAATCAGCATTATTAATTGCGGTTTGTAGTTCTGGACAATTATTTTCAATGGCAGACTTTACACCTGTAATTTGTTTTAAGTGTTCTTCTGGCAAAAAGCGACAGTCTGATCTTGGATAAGTAATTAATTTGTGTTTTTCATATAACGATTGGCAAATATCAAGCACATCTTGGGCACTTAGCCCATTTTTTTTAGCCATCTCAATTTGCAGTGCCGATAAATTAAATGGCATTGGTGGCGCAAGTTCTTTCTTTTTATTACTAACTTTATCAATTGTGCCTGATTGCTTATTAATACGCTGACAAACATTTTCGGCCAATTTTTTAACTAAAACACGTCCTTCTTCGTCCTGATAAGGCGAGCAAGCTTCGCTGGGTTGCCATTTAGCTTTAAATATTTCATTATCTTTGGTTTGTAGCACTGCAAAAACTTCATAAAATGGTTTAGGTACAAATTGCTCTATCTCTAAATCTCGCCTAACCACTAACCCTAAAATAGGGGTTTGTACTCGCCCAATTGATAAAACCCCCCGATAACCGTTTTTTTGACCAACAATGGTACAAAGACGACTCATATTAATTCCATATAGCCAATCGGCTCTAGCCCTTGCTAATGCCGAAGTTGATAAAGGAATAAAATCTTGATTGTTGCGTAATTGTTGCAATGATTTTTCAACAGCGCTGGCATTCAAATCACTAATTAAACAGCGTTGAATTGCTTTGCGCTTATCTGGCGATAATTGGCAATAATTTAAAATTTCATCAACTAGTAACTGCCCTTCCCTATCTGGGTCACCAGCATGTACTATTTGCTCTGCTGACTTAATCAAATCTACCAAAATATTAAATTGTTTTTCTGTATTGCCTTTAGGCATTAATATCCATTTTTCAGGCACTATGGGTAAATCATTAATCACCCATTTCTTATATCGAGGATCATAAACCTCTGGAGTGGCTTGCTCAAGGAGATGACCAATACACCAACTAACCACATCACCATTACTCGCTTTAATAAAACCATTACCTTTTTGAAGAGGTTTAGGTAATACGTCAGCGATAGCCCTTGCTAAGCTGGGCTTTTCGGCAATAAATAAACGATAAGATTGATTAGGTTGCATAAGAATAATTATTCATTAAAATTTCAAACAAGATAAGTTTGAATCAGTATTAATTTTATGGTTTTAAATAAAAAGTCAATTATATCCTTATACCCAACTTTATAAACATTCATAAATTTTCATCCATTTTTTAAAGATGCTTTATTACCACCATTTTTTGTATTTAAGCCAAATAACTGAAATAACACAAATAATAACAAGTAGTAATATTAATCCTACAAAAGACCAACTTTCACTACTAAAAGGAATACCAGCTAAATTGACACCAAGCAAACTGGTTAAAAACGTAATGGGTGTAAAAATTATGGTAAAGAGTGACATTAAATAGATTCTTTTATTGGTTGATTCAGCCAAGAAGCTATTAATTTGTTCCATAATTGAAGCTATTCTTAATAAACAGCTATCAATATCAGATACATAATGATTTTGTTGATAGGAAATATCATGCAAGCGTTGGCGATCGTTATCGTCAATCCACGATATTCTTTCAGTCGAAATTTTTACAAAAATATCGCGTTGTGGTGATAACAATCGGCGTAAAACGATCAACTGTTTACGAACTCGACCAATTTCTTTATAAGAAAAGATACGTTGGTTTAAAACAGATTCCTCTAACTTAATGATTTTATTGTGAACACTATCAAAAGATAAATTAACTTGATCACTAATTAAATCAGACATTTGAATCAACCAATCCGCCACATCTACAGGACCAATGCCCTTTTCTAGATGATCCTTTAATTCAGCAATAGCCGAAATTTGTTGATGTCGTGTTGAAATAATCATGTTATCAGTTATATAAAAACGAAAGGTAACAATAGGATCGGGAAGCTCATTGGGAACAAAATTAACACCTTTTAAAACCACTAAAACACCAGACTCAAAACGAATTTCCTTGGATATTTGCTTAGGTTTTAGCAATTCATTTTTAATCAAATCTGGAACTAGATTTGTATTATTTACCCAATTGATGGTTTCTTGTTTAGCAAAATCTAAATGAATCCAAAATGGTTGTGAAATTGAAGGTTTACTCTGTTCATTAAGTGGTAGCGCTTTGCCTTTACCATCTAACTGACAACAAAAAGCTGGTTTAGCTTCTAAAAGATGTGAAACAGAAATAGAACTTACACTATTTTGACTAGTCATTACCGATCTCATTTATTGTTTTTTCAAATTATATACCTAATTTAGCTTAAATTGGAGCCATCAACTAGCGTTTTATTATTTTATTTAAGGCATTAAAACCAATCCGTTAAGCTCATACTGACACAGATTAAACCTGACTAAAAACCTAAAACGGATCAAGCTGAACAAAGTGGACAATATCTGGAGCATAATACCTGAAAGTATTGTAATATAAGCCAGTTTTTATGTATAAATATTGTCTTCAATACCAACTGGGAGCAGATTAACCTGACGGCTATTATCTATAAACCATATAAATCATCTAGATCATCTTCACACACTAATTTAGAAATAAATTCATTAAAGCTATTGCATAGAAAAAGAGTACTCTTATCTTGATTATCCGTTAAAGATAAATTGCCTGACCATGTGTCAAGAGTATAGTAGTATATTTTTCCATTATTAATATCGATGCAGAAATAATTACCACCTGCGTCAATCGCAAAAGGTAAAAAAGTTTCCGGTAATAACTTTCTACCCCATAAATCTGCTGCTTTGAAAGGCATTAAATAGTTCTTGTTATTATTAAATTTTTTATAGTATTTAACAGGTATGAGCTCATGGATTGCAACCCATTCAAATTCACCTTCAGGATCCAGCCAAGCATTATTCTCTGGCATTCCACCATTGTGGTGTAACAGAAATTGTCTTAATTGAACAGGAATTTTTATCTTTAAAAGTTTTTCAACCTCACTTAGGTCAGCGGTATTAATTGCTTGTTCTGAGTCATAGAATTTGTTACTTGCTCTTGGTTTAATATCTTCATCTTCAACGGTTTCTGCATTGCTTTGCTCTTCATCATAAGTTAAAGCATTTAAAAAATTTTCTAATGAATCAGATAAATAAATGCTATTTTTTTTAAAATTTTGTTCTGTATTTAGCGTATCGTCCCATTCTAGTCTGAGATATTGATATATCGCACCAGTATTAATATTTATACACAAAAAACCATTGCTTAAATCGCGAGCAAAAGGTAACAGCTCCTTAGGTAACTTTTTATCGTCCCAATGTTTGAAGGCAATACCTTCCATGATAAAATCTGGGTCATTTTTAAATGCTTTATTATATTTTATAGGAATAAAATTAAAAACTTGAAGTTTGTATGGAGGAACAGTTGTTTTCCAAATATCTTTATATACCATTCCGCCATTACAATTAAGGTAAAGCTGTTTTAAAGAATCTGGAATTGTGATACCTAACTTCTGTTCACAAGCATTTAAATCTTTATCAGTCAGTTTTTTTCGTAGTCATAAAAATTATCTATATTAATCATATTAATTCCCCAATTATATTACATCTGTAATTATCGTTCTAAAAATTGTTCAAAAAGTACAAAATTCATCTACTATATAAATAGAATGAGATGTTAATTTTTAGATAAATGCTATGATCCAACAAATATTAAATAATATAAAAAATGGTCCAACTATTTTAACGTTATCTCAGATAATAGACATAATAAAATATCTTCAAGCAATTACAGTTGATGAGATTTTAAAAAATGATAAAGCTTTTTTGGATATATTAGATTTATTAGTTGATTCTTATTCTGATTCTGCAATATTTGAAATCGATAATGATAATAAATTATTTTTACATCATTTTAGTGATTGGCTGCTCAAATTAGGGAAAAAATACCCGCTTGGTAAAAATCAAGATAATTTAAGCTCTTATTCAGATATGTTTTTAAAAGAAATGTGCAATAAAAATATTACTCGGGGATGTTGAGCTTTTGTATTCATTATGATCCTTCTTTACATTTTTAACCGTATCATACAACATGCTAATATCGTTATACCAATTGACGATATTTATAGACACTAGCAATATGATCCTTTCGTGAGTTTTTTATTGAAATATCTCATCACGGACAACCAATTCAAATTTGATAAAAAATACCTTCTAACGTGTTACAATACGCTTATTTATTATCCAATTTAGCCTGTATTTAGTATCCATTTTTATCTCTTTTTCCAAGTGGGTATTTGTCAATATTAGTCTGAACATAAATTCATATTGATCTTACACAGTGTTGTGAGAGTATTTTTCCGCTCTAAAACTGCTCAGGTAGACTATTGATTTTATTGAAGTTTTTTATAAATGGCATTTTTTAGAAAAATCAAACAATTACATTATATTTTTGTTTTTTGATGAAAACTAAAGCTTGATTAAAACATTTTGGCTGTAGCATCAATTTTATTTGATTTTTTACACTCTTTTTAATAAAAAGGATCCCTCCCTTTTTATGCGATCAGTGACAATTCATCACTTTGTCGGTATTATATTGGGCATTTTATTATAATTGGTTAGGTTTAGTGTGAATATTCAACAATTATTAACGCAACGTGTTTCGCAAGCTATGATTATGGCAGGTGCAGATAAGAACTGTGACGCTTTAATTAAGCAATCAAACAAAGCACAATTTGGTGATTACCAAGCTAATGGCATTATGTCAGTTGCCAAAAAACTTGGTATGCCACCTCGAGATCTTGCCCAAGCTGTTTTGCAACATTTAGATATCGATGATATCGCCGAAAAAGTTGAAATTGCAGGTCCTGGTTTTATTAATATCTTTTTGAAAAATAGCTGGATTGCTGAGCAAAATGAAGTTGCTTTAAGTGGTGATAAGCTTAATATTACTTTACCCGCCAAACCGCAAACTATAGTAGTTGATTATTCGGCGCCTAATGTCGCCAAAGAGATGCATGTTGGACACTTGCGTTCAACCATTATTGGTGATGCCAGTGTTCGCGTTTTATCGTTTTTAGGGCATAACGTTATTCGTGCCAACCATGTTGGTGATTGGGGAACACAATTTGGTATGTTAATTGCGTATCTTGAAAAGATGCAAAATGAACATGCCAATGATATGGATCTTTCAGATTTAGAGTCATTCTATCGCGCCGCTAAAAAACATTATGACGAAGACGAAGTGTTTGCCGAAAAAGCTCGTAATTATGTAGTGAAATTACAAGGTGGCGATGAATATTGTCGTGATATGTGGCGCAAGCTAGTTGATATTACCATGACGCAAAATATTGCCACTTATAAACGTTTAAATGTTACGTTATCGCTTGAAGACACCATGGGTGAGAGTATTTATAACAGCATGCTACCTAATATTGTTGCCGATTTAAAACAGAAAGGGCTTGCGGTTGAAAGTGAAGGGGCGATTGTTGTTTTTCTTGATGAGTATAAAAACAAAGAAGGCGAACCGATGGGTGTTATCATCCAAAAACGTGATGGTGGCTACCTTTATGCAACAACCGATATTGCTTGTGCTAAATACCGTTACGAAACGTTACATGCCGATCGTATTCTTTATTATACTGATTCCCGCCAACATCAACATTTAGAGCAAGTTTGGGCTATTGTTCACAAAGCTAAGTATGTACCAGAATCATTAAAGCTTGAACACCATATGTTTGGTATGATGTTAGGTAAAGATGGTAAGCCGTTTAAAACCCGTTCTGGCGATACTGTTAAATTAAATGATTTACTAGATGAAGCGTGTGAGCGTGCAACAACTTTAATTCGTAACAAAAATCCAGATCTTTCTGAAAGTGAGCTTGCAAAAATTGTCGATGCGGTGGCTATTGGTGCAGTTAAATATGCTGATCTTTCTAAAAATCGGACTACTGATTATGTTTTTGATTGGGATAATATGTTGTCATTTGAAGGCAATACCGCACCTTATTTGCAATATGCTTATACCCGTGTGTTATCAATTTTTAAAAAGTCCAATATTTCTGAAGATAGCTTAACAGCTAATATTAGTTTGGAATCTGATAAAGAGCGTGCTTTAGCAACTCGTTTAATTCAATTTGATGAGACTATTTCAATCGTGGCAAGCGAAGGTACACCACATGTGCTTTGTGCTTATCTTTATGAAATTGCAACGCTGTTTTCAAGTTTTTATGAAAACTGCCCTATTTTAGCAGCCGAAAACGAAAGCCTGAAACAAAGTCGCTTAAAATTAGCTTCTTTAACAGCTAAAACACTTAAAACTGGCCTTGATATGCTAGGCATTAAAACTGTTGATAAAATGTAATTTAACCACCACCGATGTGAACGCATTGGTGGTGTTTTTAATACATGCGTTTTAAGCTTTTGACTAAACATGTTTAGGTTTATTATTCATCATCAAAATAAATTAATGGCTTTGTTACTATTATTTATTGCGATCCTTATTATTCGTTTGTTACCTCATGCTCCTCTTTCTGAATCACTTACTTTTTCAAAGCGCTATTATGATAATAATAACCAGCTAATTCGAATGACATTAGCCAATGATGATCGTTATCGTTTATGGACGCCTTTAGAAGATATTTCGCCTGATATTGTTAATGGTTTGTTACTGCACGAAGATCAGTGGTTTTATTATCATGTTGGCTTTAATCCATTTAGTCTAATTAGGGCTTTTGGAGCAACCTATCTTGGTGGTGGAAATCGTCAAGGAGCTTCAACCATTACCATGCAACTTGCGCGAATGCATTGGCGGTTAAATACTAAAACCATTGGTGGGAAGTTGCATCAAATTGCTAGGGCTATACAGTTAGAGTTGATGTATTCTAAACATGATATTTTAGAAGCGTATTTAAATTATGCCCCTTTTGGTCGCAATATTGAAAGTATTGGTGCTGCGTCATTTATCTATTTTAATAAACCACCTTCACAAGTCAATTTGCCCGAGGCGTTAACTTTGGTGGTATTACCTCAATCACCAACATATCGAGTTGATCGAAAAACAGGATTTGCTGGCAAAGCGTTAGTTAAAGCAAGAAATCAATTATTTGAGCGTTGGCAAGAAAAATATTTTGTTGATAGCAATATTGTCGCTCTTTTTTCGCAAAAGTTGGTTTTGCGTCAACCAGAACGAATGCCTTTTGGTGCACCGCATTTTATTAATCAAATCATTCAACAACAGCAAAGCGATGCTCAAGAAATTAAAACTACGTTAGATAATAATCTGCAAAAAATCATTAGTCGGCAAGTCAATTTGTTTATTGAGCGAAATCGCATAAAAGGTATTAATAATGCGTCGGTAATTTTGGTTGATACCCAAACAATGAAGGTTAAGACACTGATTGGTTCGGCTAATTATTTTGATAATTCTATCCAAGGTCAAGTTAATGGTACACTTGCTAAACGCTCACCCGGATCTACACTTAAGCCGTTTATTTATGCGCTTGGTATTGACCAAGGTGTTTTACATCCTCGTACAATTTTAAAAGATGTGGCCACTGATTTTGGTTCATACACGCCAGAAAACTTTGATCGTAACTTTCGTGGCCCTATTTCGGCAACCGATGCATTAATTCATAGCCGTAATATTCCTGCTGTATCGGTGGCCTCTAAATTACATAATCCCTCTTTTTATCAATTTTTGGTCAATGCCCATATCCAAAAACTCGCCGATGAGTCGCATTATGGTTTATCTTTAGTGTTAGGTGGTGGTGAAGTTAGTGCACAAGAGTTAGTCGGGTTATATGCCATGCTAGCCAACGAAGGTCGTTGGCAGCCATTGCAATTTATTGAAGCCGACGACTCACCCGAACCACAAAAGCTGTTAAGTCCACAAGCAGCATTTATGACCATTGATATGTTGAAACAAAATACCCGCCCACAAGATGTACTTAGCAAAATGCAAAAAAAGGTGGTACCCGTTGCTTGGAAGACAGGTACATCATGGGGATTTCGTGATGCTTGGACAGCTGGAACTTTTGGTAACTATGCAATGGTGGTTTGGCTTGGTAACTTTGATGGTAGTGGTAATAATGCCTTTGTAGGCGTCGATGCCGCCACACCGCTCTTTTTTAATATCGTTGAAAGTATTAACGCTTATTATCCTAACTTGCGTGAACCTAATCGCCCATTACCTCCAAATTTAAAGCGTATCGATATTTGTCTAACCAGTGGCAATCTACTGACTCAATGGTGCAAGGCAAAAGGTAAAACGTGGTTTATTCCGGGTGTGTCGCCAATTAATCCCGATACCATTTTTAGACCCGTTATGGTCGACAATCAAACAGGTAAAGCTGTTTGTCCTCCTTATGATTTAGCAACCTCTCACTTAGCTGTTTTTGAATATTGGCCGTCAGATTTAGCCGCTGTTTTTGCTAAAGCTGGGATTGCTAAAAAAGCGCCACCATCAACAAAACATTGTCATTCATCACAAAATTTTTTAGGCGAACCGCCAAAAATAACTTCGCCTCTTAAAAATGTAGTTTATCAATTTAGAACCACTAAACAAAAAAATGAACAAATTAGTTTTACTGCTAATTGTGATGGTGATGTTAAATCACTTTATTGGTTTGTTAATAACAGTTTTATTGGGCAAACCGAGCCACGGAAGGCTCTTAACTGGATCCCAACACAAAGCGGGACTTTTAAAATTTTAGTGCTTGACGATATGGGTCGAAGTGATTCACGGAATATAAAAATCGAACTGTTTGATTAATTAATATGGTAGTTAACCCCAAATGTTAGCTACTATCATCTTTTAAGTTATATTACTTGTTTGGCAATATTAATCTCTAATCTATCAGTATGTTTTTTAGCAAAGTTGGCAAATTCAACAAAATGTGGCGTTGTGTTGTAAAAATCAATTGCCTGCTGTGATACCCATGTTTCGATCACAATAAAGATATTGGGGTTATCAATACTTTGGTTAAGCTCATAGTGCACACAACCTGTTTCGGCCCTGCTACCTGCAACTAATCGTTTAAATATCGGTTGAAATGCGTCATAGAATTCTGGTTTAACTGTGATTGTGGCAATAATATTTAATTGACTCATGTCAGTAGACTACCTATATTTCAAAATAAGTTGCTTGTGTAGTATACGCTTGCTACTGCTAATATCAAAAAGCAGTATTTAAGGTTAATAATCTCATTTTTATGACAACTAATTATTGTTATTAAATAATTAGTTATGATTTTATTTCTTAATTTATTGGTAATTAACTTTATTAAAAACTATTTTTTGAAGTAAAAAATCTAAAAAATAATACTTTAACCATTTCATTTATTTATATATTTTATAAATTATAGTACTTGCTATTAAAAATATTTTGGTTAGAATTTCTGCAGTTTTTTATCGACACGGTGTAGGCACAATGATCAATTGTAACTCAGTAATCTTAATCATTAATATTATTGATTCCATTTTATCCTCCTTTTTGGGGGATTTTTTTTGCCTATTGCGTCCGATTTTATCAACTTCATTTAGATTGAATTGTAGAGGCATATTATGATTGAACATAAAAACATGTTATTAACCACAAGAGACCAAAGTTTAAAAGCCTATTTAATGAATAATATTAAGCAAAAAGGCGGATGGGTTAATGCACATATGCATGCTGATCGTGCTTTTACTATTTCGGTTGATAGTTTTGATGTCTATCAAAAACAGACTTTAATTGAAAAATGGGATACATTAGATAAAGTCAAAGCATCAATGAGCGAAGATGATTACTATCGCCATTTTAGTATGGCGGTTGAGCGTATGATTGAGCAAGATGTAAGTGCCATGGGATCGTTTGTTGATATTGATCCTATTGCTGAAGAACGAGCAATTAAAGGTGCCTTAAGAGCACGAGAAACTTATAAAAATGACATCACCATTAAATTAGTTAATCAAACACTTAAAGGTGTTATTGATAAAGAAGCACGTTATTGGTTTGATAAAGGAGCTGGTTTAGTTGATATTATTGGCGGTTTACCGCGTCGTGATGAGCGTGATCATGGTGAAGGTATGGGACTTAAACATCTTGATGTGTTAATGCAAACAGGTAAATCATTAGGCAAAATGGTGCATGTACATGTTGACCAATTTAACTCACAAGATGAAATCGAAACAGAACAACTTACCGATAAAACTCTTGAGCATGGTATGCACGGGCGTGTGGTTGCTATCCATAGCATTTCTATCACCGCGCATAGTTTAGCATATCGCCAAAAACTCTACAAAAAAATGAAAGAGGCCAAAATGATGGTTATTGCTTGTCCTTTTGCTTGGATCGATAGCCCTCGTCGTGAAGAACAAGGCCCTACTCGTAACTCATTAACCCCTGTTGATGAACTGGCGGCTGCAGGTATTCCTGTTGCTATTGGCACAGATAATGTTAGTGATTATATGTTACCATTTTCAACGGGTAATATGTGGGAAGAACTTAAATTGTTAGTAACAGGATGCCGTTATACCGATTTAGACAATGTGATTAATGTGGCAACTAAGAATGGGCGAATGGTGCTAGGTATTGATTGATTTGAGATAGAACAAACTTATCAACATAAGTTACTCATCGGTTTTTATCTGAAAAATGCTCCCGATGAGTAATAATTACCTGTCAGATTAAATAAAGATTATTACAAATTAATGTACTAACGTTGCTTACCAACGTCATCTAAAGCTTCCATCATTGGGCTTAACAGATAGCTTAATAATGTCCTTTGTCCTGTTATTATTTCCGCAGAAATAGACATCCCTGGCTCTAAATTAACAGGTTGATCATCAATAATTAAATGATTTTTACTTAATTCAATAACAGCCTTATATACAAGTCCTAAGTCTTTATCTTCAATAGCATCAGAAGAAATAGTTAACAATTTGCCTTCAATCCAACCATAACGCGTAAAATCAAATGTATCAACTTTTACCGTAACTGATTGGTTTTTTCTTAGAAAACCAATGTCTTGGTTGCTAACCCAAACTTCTGCAATCAGTTTTTCATTTTCAGGAACAATCTTCAATAGCTCTTGAGGTGCTTCAACTGCAGCACCTGCATCTCGGTAAGCTAACGATTCTACAATCCCTGCGATCGGGGCTTTTAATTCATACTGTGCAATAAGCGCTTCCAACTGTTTTTGTTGTACGGATAAAATGTGGTTTTGATTAATTTTTTGTATTTTTTCCTGTTCAACTTCTTTAATTTTATCAGCAACATGAGACTTTATTTGTGTATCAACTTGAGCATGACTTGCTCGCATCTCTTTCACTTTTGCTTCTGCTGCACTCACAGTAAATTTTGCTTCTAGATATTTTTTCTTAACCTCAAGTAAACTATCTTTACTTGTCATATTTTTTTTATAGAGCACATCCAACGCCTGATGTTGTTCTTCATAAATCGGCAATAGATTTTCAGCCATCTCTTTTTGAGCTTGATAATTTTCTATTTGAGCCATTAAAACTTGTTGGTTTAACTTAAAAACCTCTTTTTCTTTATAATCATCTTCTACTTCGGCTTGAAGTAGCATCGAAATTTGTTTGGCAAGTATTGGGGACTCGGTTTGTAACTCAGTAGGTAAAGTCATTGGCGCTGGGCGATTAAGGTAGTGTTCGTACAATAATGTTAACCTAGCAATATGAAAACGATTAATCTGTTGTTGTAATATATTCTCTTCTAATTGTGCTAACAATGATTTGCTATTTAACTTAATTAAAGGCTGTCCTTTTTCAACATGCTCGCCCTCTTTAACCAATACAGCAACAATTTCAGCTGTGACCGACGTGTTAACTGGTCTTGATAGCTCATTGACAACTAATTTTCCTCGAGTGGTAGCAACAATATCAACTTTACTTAACGAGGCCCAGCAAACAACAATAACAAATAAAACCATAATTACCCATAATAACAACCGTCCAAGGGGAGAAGGTGGTGTCTCTTGAACCTCTAATACAGCAGGCAAAAAATCACGGTATTTTTTTTTCATCAATGGCTCCCACTTTGTAAATCATGCAGCTTATAATAAATCCCCTTTTTATCTAACAACATTTGATGGGATCCTTGTTCAACAATTTCACCTTTTTCCATTACAATAATGCGATCTGCATGCCTAACTGTTGATAGGCGGTGAGCAATAATAAAAACCGTTTTATCATGACAAATTTTTGCCATATTATCTTGAATAATCTGCTCTGACTCATAATCAAGCGCACTAGTTGCTTCATCAAAAATAAGTAATTTAGGATTTGTTATTAATGCACGAGCAATACCAATTCGCTGTTTTTGTCCACCCGATAATTGTCCCCCATTCTCGCCAACTGGCGTGTCATATCCTAATGGAAATTCACTAATAAAATCATGAGCACCAGCCATTATTGCAGCATTAACCACAGCTTCAAGTGGCGCATCAGGAATCGCCAATGCAATATTGTCACGAATAGAGCCATTAAAAAGCTGTGTCTCTTGTAATACGACTCCAATTTGTTTACGTAACCATTGGGGATCTGTTTGTGCAATATCAATACCATCAATAAAAACTTGCCCTTCTATCGGAGTATAAAGTCGTTGTATCAGCCTAGTTAATGTACTTTTACCCGATCCTGATCGTCCAACAATACCAATAACTTCACCAACATTAACCGATAAATTCAATTGTCGAATAACAGGCGCAGCATCTGGTCTATAAGCAAAAGAGATGTTAGCAAAACGGACATGTCCCTTGATTTCTTTCAAAACACTGCTATTTTCTTGTTGTCGCTCCGCAGGAACATTTAATATATCACCCAATCGTTTTACTGAAATCGAAACCTGCTGAAAACTTTGCCATAACTGCACTAATCGTAATACGGGAGTTGTTGCTTGTCCTACAAACATATTAAAAGCGACCAGTCCACCCACAGTCAATTTACCTTCAATCACTAAATTTGCACCATACCATAAAATGGCAACACTCGTTAATTTATTAACCAGTTGAGATATTTGCCCAGCAATATTCCCTAAATTCTGTGTTTTAAAACAGCTTGTTACAAAGTAGGCAATTTGTTCATCCCAACGACGCGTCATATGATTTTCAACTGCCATCGCTTTAACTTGCTCAACACCAGAGATACTTTCAACTAAAAATGCTTGATTTCTAGCACCTTGTTGAAACTGCTCATCAAGACGTCTACGTAACACTGGGGTAATAAAAGCTGATAACATGATATAAGGAATCAATGACACTAAAACAATTAACGTTAGGGGAATACTATAAAACGCCATAATGACAAAAAAAACAATCGCAAAAAGAATATCTAAACAAAGTGTCATTGCACTGCCAGTTAAGAATTCACGTACTGTTTTTAGTTCATAAACACGAGCAACAGTAATACCAACTTGACGGGATTTAAAGTAGCTTAAAGGTAACGAAAGTAGATGTTTATATAGTAACGAACTGAGCATGACATCAATACGTTGAGAGGTATGCGCCATTTGATAATTACGTAGCCCTCCCAAAATCACATCAAAAATCACGATAGTAAACATGCCGATAGCTAACACATCTAATGTTGTTAAACTTTGATGAGCGAGCACTTTATCTACAACTACCTGAAAAAATAATGGTGTAACCAAGGCTAAAATTTGGATAAAAAATGAGGCCAATAAAATTTCGCACATCAGTTTTTTATAGCGCATAAAAGCTTGAAAAAACCATTGGATGTTAAACTCTCGATTAATTGATTCCCATGTAATTCTTTTAGTAAATAAAAACGCACTAATTTTTTCTTGTACCTGTGGCACTATCACTTCTGGCTGTTTTTTGTGAGGAGATTGAATCAGCCATTGACCATCTTTAACTGCTAATAAAA
This sequence comes from Gilliamella sp. Gris3-2, assembly GCF_001690345.1. Taxonomy (NCBI): domain Bacteria; kingdom Pseudomonadati; phylum Pseudomonadota; class Gammaproteobacteria; order Orbales; family Orbaceae; genus Gilliamella; species Gilliamella sp. Gris3-2. The sequence goes on along the minus strand of NZ_LZHB01000045.1, from coordinate 1,968 downwards.
CGACATAACCTTGCTGCTTTAAATGGACAATAATAGGCGTCGAAATTTTATTGTTTAGATTTAATTTATCAATATATCGGCATTTTAACCCTGTTTTTTTGACAGCTCTAACAAACTGGAGTGAGATATTATGTTCATCATCAAGATAGAACTGTTCTTGTAACGATTTAGTATTGACCGCTAATCCATAAAATTGAGCGATAATCGTAAATCCTAACCATAAATCATTATACTTTTCTTTTTGCATCAATTTTTCCAAAATAATTCACCACTTAGACCGACAAAACAAACTTAAATTCTAAATAAAAGACAGCCCTTATCAGCTGTCTTTTAATGATTAAAATAAAATCTAAAGATTTTAGACTTTGATTGAAGGACTAAAATGTGGCGATGGATTGGCCAGTATTAACTCATCAGTCACCACATCACTATCATCATCTGATGCAACAAAAGTACTTATACTCTGCGTTATTAATGAAAAATTAGATATAGGTGCATTTGATGAAAATACAGGTAGTGGTATACCATCGTTAATATGAGCGTTAATATCGGCCGCTAACCACGATGAACCATCCGCAAATTGGAAAACATCAATTCGGGAAGACAATCTAGTATCTAGTTTAGTTGAGAACCAATTTTTAATTGTAATAGAATCGGTACCAAATGTTAATAAAAGATCTGTATCCGATTTTTTAATATCAACCATTTTTGCTGAGATCCCTTCACCAAAACGGATCGTATCAACATCAGTTTTTATTCTACTCCAAAAACCGGTGTACCCTAGCTTGCCTTGGTTATCTATTGTGTCGTGACCGTCGCCTAAATTAAACAAGTAAGTATCGTTTCCAGCTCCACCTGATAACAGGTCATTACCTTTACCACCTGTTAAAATATCATTGCCATCACCACCCGACAAAGTATCATTACCATCACCGCCTGTTAAGATATCATTGCCTTTACTGCCTAAAATGATATCGTCACTATCTGTACCGGTCATTACTAAGCCGTTGTTTAATACCTCATCCCACGTTAATTTGGTGCCATCGGCAAATATAAACTCCTCAATAACGTTATAGCTATTAATGTCTGCGGTTGCTGATGTTGCATTGTAAAAGACATTCTTTAAAGTTATGCTGCTATTACCACCAATTAAGGTCGCTTTTATATCAGCCCCTTGGCGTGAAAATATAACGTCATTTGGCGTAATACCATCGATAAACTCTAGCTTATCTTTACCACCTAATTCTGTCACTTGGTCATGACCACTATTACGGCCAAATTGGTAAATATCATTGTAATTTGAGCTTAATAAGGTTTCATCTTTTGCTGTGCCCGATGTCACAATTGGATTATTATTATACCAATCTTTAATATTAAGTTGGGAACCATCTGTAAATTCAAAAAAATCAACCCTAGCGGCTAATTGCGTATCACCTGTTGAGAACCAATTTTTTATGGTAATTGAATTTTGGCTATTAATGGAGATAACTAAATCATTGTCTTTTCTAGAACGACTTAGCATATCAGCACGAATCCCTTCACCAAAACGGATCGTATCAACATCAGTTTTTATTCTACTCCAAAAACCGGTGTACCCTAGCTTGCCTTGGTTATTTATTGTGTCGTGACCGTCGCCTAAATTAAACAAGTAAGTATCGTTTCCAGCTCCGCCTGATAGCAGGTCATTACCTTTACCACCTGTTAAAATATCATTGCCATCACCACCCGACAAAGTATCATTACCATCACCGCCTGTTAAGATATCATTGCCTTTACTGCCTAAAATGATATCGTCACTATCTGTACCGGTCATTACTAAGCCGTTGTTTAATACCTCATCCCACGTTAATTTGGTGCCATCGGCAAATATAAACTCCTCAATAACGTTATAGCTATTAATGTCTGCGGTTGCTGATGTTGCATTGTAAAAGACATTCTTTAAAGTTATGCTGCTATTACCACCAATTA
>NZ_LZHB01000044.1:0-9792 GCF_001690345.1 Gilliamella sp. Gris3-2 | reverse complement strand
AACGATTTATAACACCGAAAGACCGCATGAGGCATTAAATAACATGACACCGATTGAGTATAAAACACTAAAACAAGCAGCATGATTTTCTACGTGAGTTGTGTACTAAGTTTGGGGTATTTACAACACAACTCTAGTTTCATTATGCACAAAATAATAGTGCCCAATATTACCTTGCTTTGAAAAAACAGTATAATTTTGTACTCCACCATAAAAAGGGTCAGCAGTCCAGTAATCAAAATTGATATCATCCCGTATAAAATCACTATTCACGTAGTATTCATTATCCGTATACCCCCACTCTGCAAAGAATCCTCCCCCGATCCGACGTTGGAAATTATTAGGTTGACCAGATAATCCTCCTGCCCAAGCAACAATATCATTATTTGCATTTGTCATTTCAACAATATGGGGAAGCCTATAACCATTTCCTAAACTACTACAGTACACTTTGGCTGCCTCTAAACCTCCGCTATAAGTCGGCTTTGCAACAAACCATTTACTTATCATAAAACGGTATATAACATTTGTCTTTGCTTTATCTGAATAAATATTAAAGTAAGTTGGAACAACTGATGAGGTTTGACCTTTATTTGAATCACTAGGTCCGGTTAATTCTATTCTAGCAATATTGTAACGGCTTCCTTGTTTTATACTTAAATCTATATTTGAATCTGTTGGCCATTTGCTGTAAGTTAACTCTTTTGCCGATGCTCCTGCCACCGTTAAATCAAAGTACATCCCCTTAGCCCCTATAGTTGGGAAATTTGATGCGGGGGAATTTATATCTTGTGGTTTAAAGCCTTTATCATCATCCCACTGTTCAACTGGACCACGATAACTAACAAGTACATTTCCATTATACCTTAACGTTGGTTGAGCAAAGCATGCATAAGGAACTGCAACTTTAGGTGTTAGATAATAACTAACGCTTCCACCGTTAAACTCAGTTGATCTTGGCTTTCCGTATTGGGTAGATAAAATACCACTATCACTCGTTAAAGTGATTTTATAAGGCGAATAACAAGCATTTAATTCTGTATTCTCATTAACTATTTTTCCATCAACATTTTGCACGGTCATTGTAAGATTACCTGTTACAGAGATCGAACTATCGCCATCATCATCTTTCCAAAATTTGTTAGTTGATACTACATCTGTTAAAGTAACTACTGATTTCCCTTCGGGAATGAATTTCTTAATATCTTTCAGTTTTTGATCTACAGCAGGCAACTCAATTGGGTTATTTTCCGATGACGGATTATTACGGGTGCTATATTGTCTACCATCAGACAATGTAATACTCAACAAATGTTCTGTTGAATTTGCTTTAGTCCCCTTTCCATCAAACGATAAATAAGGCGCACTACCTTGAATTGTCTTTACTGTTATTGCTGATAGTGCAATTGCATTACTCGATATAGTTAAACATAACAATACCAAAATCATTCCAAAAGCATAATTTTTTATATTTGGTTGCGTTAACCGTGGAGTTAGTTTACAAATCTTTGCTATTTTAGTCAGAAACTTCGGTTTTATCCGAAGTAGTAAAAATGAAGTTTTAATTAAGTACAACTTGTAACTATAAGGACTTGAATACGTAAAAATTAACAGTATGTATAAAAATAACTTTTTAAGTTGTTCAGAGGGTGACCTGCGTACCTGCGTACCTGCGTACCTGCGTACCTGCGTACCTGCGTACCTGCGTACCTGCGTACCTGCGTACCTGCGTACCTGCGTACCTGCGTACCTGCGTACCTGCGTACCTGCGTACCTGCGTACCTTACTATTAATTATATCATTTCTTCGTCCATATTGCAATTTTTTCATCGCTTAACCCTATGATTTTATATAATAAAATTTATTAAAGTTCTTTTATTAACTAATTACGTTTTGTGAAAATACGAGTAAATATTGCGCTTTTAAAAACATAAAATACTAATATTACCTATTCACAAAAAAATTAAAATAACTATAAACTAAACAACATAACTTTTTAAAGTAAATGAAACGATTAGATTTCTTGTAAATATATTGTAAATATAACATTAACTTAATTATTAAGAAAAGTGATTAATTAGAAATATATAAAATTTACTCACATTGTTTACAGTGATTAAAAAAATACTGTAATAAATATACATAAAAAAACAAAATTAACGCCTTATCATAGACAAGAGATATAGCAAAAGAAAAAATAACGGTCACTGATTTAGCTAAACGTTTTATTGCCATTCGTTAAGTCATTTATAACGTACTAAAAAGCACGATTGAAGCTGTTTGTATTTTTAACCAGTAAGGAATGTAAGAATGAACGTTATAAAACCATTCGTTATGGAATTAAACGTCTGGTTAAAGTCGAAAAATCGATTGAAGATAAATTAAGATGACAAGTTAAACACTACAACAAAACCTATCCGTGAGAAATGCTACACGTTGATACCAAACGTTTACCTTTACTTAAAAATGAAACGAAACAGCAAACTAGAGAATATTTATTTGTCGGTATTGATGATTTTTCACGTGAGCTTTATGCGGGTATTTACCCTGATAAATCCCAATTTAGCGCGGCACAATTTTTACAAAACGATGTGTTAACCCAATGTCCTTATACTATTGAATGTGTTTATTCCGATAATGGACGTGAATATCAAGGCACCAGCGAACACTTATTTGTTAAAACATGTAACAACCACCGTATTAATCAAAAATTCACCAAACCCGCCTGCCCACAAACGAATGGGAAAGCCGAAAGAGTGATACGAACTTTGAATTGCGATGTGGCATAATCAGCATATATTTAGCGATTCAATAGATAGAAAACAAAAACTGAAACGCTTTATTAATTTTTATAATACCGTTAAACCACATAAAGCGATTTCAGGGAAAACGCCTTATGAGTTTTTAAAGGATTATTTTAACCATGAAGTGTAAACAACTCGGCGTTTTCCTACAGTTTATTACTAGCCAACTTAGTCAAGAAAGTTTGTATACAAAACATATACACAATTCAGTGCAACTTGATGCAAATAACTTTTAGCTTAGCTATTTATCTTATAATATTTTTTGGAATTAGATAAAAGTTTAAATAAGAAGAATGGTGGGTTGTGAGGGGATCGAACCCGCGACCAATTGATTAAGAGTCAACTGCTCTACCGACTGAGCTAACAACCCACTTAAATATTTCCGTTTATTTTATATAAATTATATTAATAATGCAAGTTATCAATTTAATTTTATTTGTCAGGAATTTTGATATAAATCTCAGAAATATCAAATTCAGTATTATAATATTGTAAAATAAAATTAGTTATAAAATCAATATTATTTATCTAACTAAAACTTGTTGTCATAATTTACATTAATTCGCAATTTAACTTTGGAGGCAAAAATGAAAGTATCATCAATTACAATGCTTATCTCAATGGGATTAGTAAGCTCTTTGGCTTATGCTCATACAGCAAATGAAATTATAATTCGTGGAGGACCGGTTTATGTTCATCCTCAAGATAAAAGTGATCATGTTAAAGTAGGTGGAGTAAAAAGCGATCTAAAAGCAAAGGCAGATAACGATACCCAACTTGGATTAAACTTTCAATATATGGTTACTGATAATATTGGTGTCGAATTGCTAGCTGCAACGCCTTTTAGCCATCAGCTTAAGTTAGGTGGTGGTAATTCAACAGGCCTTTCTGGTGCTCATTTAGGAAAAATTAAACACCTACCGCCAACATTAAGTGCTGTTTGGTATCCGCTTGATTCGCAATATGAGTTTCAACCTTATCTTGGAATGGGCATAAACTACACCTTCTTTTTTGATGAAAAACTCAATGGTGAAGCTAAAAAGGCTGGGTTCCATGGTTTAGATCTTGATAGTTCCTGGGGCTGGGCAACACAGGTTGGAGCTGATTATACTTTCAATGAAAATTGGCTCGTTAATGCTCAAATACGTTATATTGATATTGAAACGAAAGCAACTACACATTTAGGCAATACAAAAGTGACAGCCAATTATAAGCTTGATCCTTGGGTTGCTATGATTGGAGTTGGGTACAAATTTTGATTTAATAAGTATAAAAGCCTCTCATTTGAGAGACTTTTTATTATTAATATTAAAGATTTTTTATCAACAAATACTGTTCTTGCAGTTTGGCTTTATCATTAATATAACCTTGTTGTTTTTCTTTCTCTTTAGTGACCACTGCCGCAGGTGCTTTATCAACAAAGCTTGCGTTAGATAACTTGTTTGCAATCCGCATAATTTCACCTTCAATGCGTGCAATTTCTTTTTCTAAACGAGCAAGTTCATTTTCTTTATTAATTAATCCTGCCATAGGTATTAATAATTCTGCACCGTCAACTAATTTAGTTACTGATAAAGGTCCAGTTTCATTTTCATCTAATAAGACTATTTCAGATAATCTTGCTAATGATTCAATAAAACTAATATTATTGCTAGTGATTCGATGCACTGTTGGTGACGCTTTACGAATTAATAACTGCAGAGGCTTACTTGGTGCAATGTTCATTTCTGCACGAATATTACGTACAGCAATTACCGCATCTTTTATCCAATTAATATCTGCAACTGCCTCATCATTTGAAGACTGGTTATCAAAAATAGGCATTGGTTGTAACATAATGGTATCAGCTTTAATACCCATTAGTAGTTTTACATTTTGCCAAATTTCTTCCGTTATAAATGGAATAATTGGATGAGCCAGACGTAATAGAGCTTCTAATACAGTCACTAACGTATGACGGGCAGCACGTTGCTGCGATGCTTCGCCATTAGCTAAAATGGATTTCGTTAGTTCTAAATACCAATCACAGAACTGGTTCCAAGTGAACTCATATAAAATATTAGCAGCCAAATCAAAACGATAAGTATCAAATGCCTCACGATAAGTTTTAACTGTTTGATTAAATTCAGCCAAAATCCATTTATCAGCTAGCGAATAATCTAAATCTCCTCCTTTAAAACCACAATCATGCTGCTCAGTATTCATTAACACATAACGGCTTGCATTCCATAGTTTATTACAGAAATTACGATAACCTTCTAAACGTTTTAAATCCCAATTAATATCACGCCCTGTTGATGCTAGTGCTGCGAGTGTAAATCGTAGCGCATCAGTACCATGCGCTTCAATGCCATTTGGAAATTGCTTTTCTGTTCGCTTAGCAATTTTCTCAGCAAGTTGTGGTTGCATCATATTGCCTGTTCGTTTTTTTAACAAATCAGTTAATGAAATACCATCAATCATATCTAAAGGATCGATAACATTTCCTTTAGATTTTGACATTTTTTGTCCTTCTTCATCACGAATTAGACCTGTGACATACACCGTTTTAAATGGGACTTGCGGTTTTCCATGTTCATCTTTTATAAAATGCATGGTCATCATGATCATTCTAGCTACCCAGAAGAATATAATATCAAAACCGGTCACTAGCACATTCGTTGGATGGAACGTGGTTAAGTCGTCAGTATTTTCTGGCCAACCTAACGTTGAAAATGTCCAAAGCGCAGACGAGAACCAAGTATCAAGCACATCTTCATCTTGCTCTAACTCAATATCATTTGGCAAATTATTTTCACGTCGTACTTCAGCTTCATCACGCCCCACATATACATTACCTTGTTTATCATACCAAGCTGGAATACGGTGTCCCCACCATAATTGACGGGAAATACACCAATCTTGAATATCATTCATCCAAGAAAAATACATGTTTTCGTATTGTTTTGGTACGAACTGAATATCACCATTTTTGACCGCATCAATGGCTGGTTTTGCGAGCACTTTGGCTCGCACATACCATTGGTCCGTCAACATAGGTTCAATAACAACACCGCCACGATCACCATAAGGAATGGTTAAATCATGAGGTTCTATTTTTTCCAAAATACCTAGTTTTTCACATTGTGCAAGAACAGCTTTACGGGCAGCAAAACGCTCTAAATTCTGAAATTCTAATGGTATATCAGTTGAATATAACGTGCTAGGTTCCCCATTAGTATCAAATACTTCAGCTTGTGTACGAATATCACCATCAAAAGTTAGGATATTTATCATTGGTAACTGATGACGACGCCCAACTTCATAGTCATTAAAGTCATGAGCAGGTGTGATTTTTACACAGCCAGTACCTTTAGTCATATCGGCATGTTCATCACCAATAATAGGAATGCGACGATTTACGAACGGTAATACTACAAATTTACCAATCAGATCTTTATAGCGTGGATCTTCAGGGTTAACAGCAACACCTGTGTCACCGAATAGTGTTTCAGGACGAGTTGTGGCGACAACTAAATAATCTTTTCCTTCTGATGTTTTCATACCATCAGCAAGAGGATAACGTAAGTGCCACATTGAACCTTTTACTTCACGATTTTCGACTTCAAGATCAGAAATAGCTGTACGCAGTCTTGGATCCCAATTAACTAAACGTTTGCCGCGATAAATCAGATCTTCTTGATATAATCTAACAAAAACTTCCTTAACGGCATTGGATAAGCCTTGGTCCATTGTAAAACGCTCACGCTCCCAATCAACTGAATCCCCTAAACGGCGCATTTGCTTTGTAATGCTGCCACCTGACTCAGCTTTCCATTGCCAGATTTTTTCGATAAATGCATCACGACCATAATCATGACGAGTTTTGTTTTCTTCTGCAGCAATTTTCCGCTCTACAACCATTTGCGTTGCTATACCTGCATGATCGGCTCCTGATTGCCACAAAGTATTATTGCCTTGCATACGATGATAACGAATTAAGGCATCCATAATAGTTTGTTGAAATGCATGCCCCATATGTAAACTCCCAGTTACATTTGGTGGTGGGATAGCAATACAGTAACTTGGTTGGGACTTATCGCCATTGGGTTTGAAATACCCACTTTCTTCCCAATGTTTGTAGATAGGTTGTTCAATTTCTTGTGGATTATAAGTCGTATTTTTCATAATTAATGCATAAATCCTGATTTAAGGCATAAAATTTTGACCATTCTACAGTAAAATAGCTAAACAATAAATTGGCAGAATAATAAACTCGTTGATTTAATCTTCTTAAAAAATTTTTATTACACGACAAATGACAAAAAAACCGCTTTATATCAAGCGGTTTTATATATCTATCACCAAAATATTGTTATAACTAGGGATGTTGATATATAAAATTATCAATTAACCGTGTTTTACCAATATAAACGGCTAACGCACATAAGCAATCTTGCTCAAGCATATCAACCGATTGTAAAGATGTTAGATCAACAAATTCAATATAATCAATTTTAGCTAAGGGTTGATTGGTTATAAGCTCATGCATAACTTTTGTAATAACAGTTACTGACTTTTCCCCCTGCTTTATCATTGCTTTGGCACTTTCTATAGCTTGATAAAGGCAAACAGATGCGGATCGTTCGTTTTCGGACAAATAACTATTACGTGAGCTTTTAGCTAGCCCATCAGCTTCACGCACAATCGGACAACCAACAATCTCAATATTAAAATTCAGATCATTTACCATACGTTTAATTACAGCTAGCTGCTGTGCATCTTTCTGACCAAAATAAGCACGATCAGGTTGCGTAATATTAAATAATTTTGTGACAACAGTGCAAACACCTTTAAAATGCCCTGGACGCTTTTGTCCACATAATGCGTTGGTTAAACCATTAACGTCAACATAGCTGCTAAAATTAGGAACATACATTTCATTAACCGTTGGGCAAAAAATCAAATCTACCCCCATCTGCTCACAAGCAACTTTATCTCTATTTAAATCACTAGGATAGCTGGCTAAATCCTCAGAAGGACCAAACTGGATAGGGTTAACAAAAATGCTCACAATTACTTTTTGGTTTTCCTTTTTAGCCGCAGCCATTAGACTTTGGTGACCCTCATGCAAATATCCCATTGTTGGAACAAGTCCTATACTATACCCAGCTTGACGCCAAGCTTTTACTTGTGCTTGGACTTCTTTAATTGTACTTACAATATTCATTTGTATTAGCCCTTATGGTTAATAGTAAATTCAAGCTTGAGTTTCTCTATAACATTATCTTCAATAGAAAACTCATGATTTGTAGCTGGGAACTGTCGATTATTAACTTCTTGGCAATACAATTTAAAAGCTTGTTTCATTTGTTCACCAATCGATGCAAAAGATTTCACAAATTTTGACGAAATACCATCATACATTGATAACATATCTTGATAAACTAGCACTTGCCCATCACAATCCCCCCCCGCTCCAATGCCAATCGTCGGAATATTAACTAATTGTGTGATAAATTTCGCTAAACCTGCCGGAACACACTCAAGCAAAATAGCTGCAGCACCAGCTTTTTCAACCGCTAATGCATCAAGAACAATATTTTTAGCATGTTCATAATCCTTACCTTGAACTTTATACCCACCTAAAGCAAGTACAGATTGTGGCATTAACCCAATATGCGCTACAACAGGAATAGATGCTTGTGTAATCATTTTGATATGTTCATAAAATGCTTGCCCACCTTCAAGTTTCACTGCTTGAGCTTGCCCTTCTTTGATTAAACGACCTGCATTTAAAACCGCATCATATACAGACGTGTGATAAGACATAAAAGGTAAATCTGTCACCACAAAAGCTGACTTAGCGGCTCTTGCTACTGCTTTGGAATGGTGAATCATATCCTCCATAGTAACCGATACAGTACTATCGTAACCTAACATCACCATTCCTAAAGAATCACCGACTAACAGACAATCTATACCACTTTCGTCCATTAATTTGGCTGTAGTATAATCGTATGCAGTTAACATGGTAATTTTTTGTTGATTTTGCTTGCGTTTTTGTAGTGTAAGAATTGTATTTTTCAAGGTAACAGCTCCAGCTCTAATTGTCGATAATCCTTATTTGGATGTTTTTTCCGACTAATATTAAGTAAAATAGTTGATAATTGTAGATAAATCGGCTTGAGTTCATCAGGCATTGCCATAATATGTTGTTTGATAGTTTCAATATCACCACGTTCGACAGGTCCAGTCAAAGCATTGATCACTCCTACTTTACCAATATTATTTGCATTTCCTAGAAATAATGGATGCCAAGCCTGTTCACTAAATTCAGCATCTAGTGTACATTGTTTAAACAAATCAACACCGATTTGAACCAATGCAATAACTTGATTACTTAACATAACACAAGCAGCATGATACAACGGTTTTTTACTTGCAGGTAAAATTGCTAAAGGATTATTTAGTGGAGCTAATGTGGCTCGTAATTGAGGGATAATATTTTCATTTGCTTCAAGAGTAAAAGAGATACCTGACATTGCCATATAGCAACTAAATCTATCATAAATAGCATATAAAGGATGCAAAGAAAACGCAAATGGGTGAACAACCTTATGTTGACTAAAAATATGCGATGTTAACAGACCACTACAATGACCAATCCATTTGTTAGCAATAGATAATTGACAAAGTTCTTGCCAAACTGTGACTATTTGACCATCAGGTACTGTGACTAATATGCAATCACTATCATTAACTAATTCAGGTAAAGAAGTATAATGTTGGCTTTGAGTAAAATCACTTGCCTCTTTTGCATGTTCATAGGTTTGGCTATAAAATCCAGAAATCTGCATTCCACATATAGAAAAATACTTAGCTAAAGTGCAACCTACTTTACCTGCACCGATAAAACCAATAATCATTACAACTGTAAATTATTTGAAGTCGTTGCATTATAGCTTAATCAGCTTGATATTCAATCAAATTAGATATCAATAACATT
>NZ_LZHB01000043.1:0-358 GCF_001690345.1 Gilliamella sp. Gris3-2 | reverse complement strand
GCTGATAGCCTTTCTGGGCTTCGTGGAGGAATGCGCTGTTTACGCTTTATCCTGAGATTAAGCTTTAATTCACAATACACCCGATATACCCGTTTATGATTCCATTTATAGCCGAGCTTTTTGATATGATTAAAGCATTTAGGAAAGCCCCAGCGTAAATGCCGGTCTGTGATAGCATTCAATACCGAAACAATCACCGAATCATCCTGTAACTTAGGTTGATAATAGTAAGCACAACGGCTTAAGCCAACAATGGCACAACTCATAGCAATAGTAACCGAATGATTTTGTTGTAGTTGCTGTGCCCACGTTTTACGTGCCTTTGTGGGCACTAAAGCTTTTTTATGATTTCTTCCTG
>NZ_LZHB01000042.1:0-2219 GCF_001690345.1 Gilliamella sp. Gris3-2 | reverse complement strand
GGCGGCGGCGGCGGTGGCGGCGGCGGCGGTGGCGGTGGCGGTGGCGGTGGTGGTTCTGGTAATGGTGGTAATGAGCTAGATGAAAGTACTATTGCATCACTACGATTAACCCCAAATGAATAACTACTATAAAAGGCACTACATAAAATAAAAAAAAGCAAACATATATTGCAAAATAAAATACGTTCAGCAGTTAAATAGTTTGGATACTTCATTTTATTTCCTTTATCAAATAATATTTTATTTTTATAAATTTCTAGCATTACTAATAAATTTCCATGCCAACAAACATATAATTTGTTAAATAAATTATTTAAACTTATCCAACACCCTAAGCATTGAAGGCTAAAGGTTGAAGAACAACGCAAACAACTGATAGATTGGCAAGGCGCGTAAGCTTTGCCTGCTCAGCGCCCCAACTTGCGCAGGGGCTTTATTCTTTTTTATATTATCCCCTCAGGTACCATAACCACCTTCCGCACCCGAAGGATTAAGGACTAAACGCTAAAAACTAAGGTGCGGTGCAAAGGACATCGCGAGAGTCGCTGGCACTGCGACTGTTGACGTAGCCGGTGCCCGAGTCGACAGTGAACAGGGAGCTACCTGAAGCGTCGCTCGTCCAGTAGTGGCTGCTGACGAAGCCCGCATCAGCGTAGTAGCCCATGATGCCCCACTCCGTGAAAAAACCTGCTCCTATGTGACGCATGTAATTATTACCTGATGAGCTAGGTGCTGCACCTAAATTTTTATAGTTTGAATTGGTTAAATCCCTTACCCTAGGCATCCGATAACCCAAACTATTACACCATGCTGTTTGATGAAAAAGGTCAACACTTTGACCACCCCGATTGACGAACCATTGCTTTAACTTGAATCCGTACCGAACCTCATTACCACTTCTATCCCTTCCCACCAACTCAAACGTCTGTGGCAAAGATGGCACGGTAATGCGACCTGGACTACTTGAACTTATTTGAGCTATATCAGCTTTAGGACCTGTTAATGTTACCCGTGTTACATATTTTGATTTATCGGTAATCCAATAATCAGCTTGGATAACATTTCCCCTTGGGTCTGCGAATGTCCCTGTTAGCGCCCTTCTCCAACTCACCGTTACACCTATACTACCACTTGTGTTTACTCTCCAACTCAATTGACGTGCGTCTATCCCTCCTATGTCCAAATCAAAATACAATCCATCTAAACCTGTAGTAGGAAAATTTCTGTCGTAAGATGATGGACTTGTTGATTGAGTTAGAAAGCCCTTAGTAGGACTCCATATGTTAGATGGACCGGCAAAGCGTGGCTTGTCCAAAGAATCAATTCCACTTGTTCCACCCAACAACAAATTCGGTCTGACCGAGCAAATAACCGGCTGTGACGACAAAGTGATATAATACTCCGCAGTGCCTCCACTAAAAGTACTACTATTGGGTACACCGTACTGCGTAGCTAAATTTCCTCCAGTACTACTTAAGGTTACCTTATAAGGGGCATGACATAGACTTAATGCATCACCACGACTAACGGTATTACCATATTTATCCGTTATTGCTAACGATATACTTCCTAATGCGGAAATACCATTTACTCCCTGTCCATCTCCATCATCATCTCCCCATTTACCTTGTGCCACTAAGTCATTTATATTTATTGAGTCGCTTAATGGCGGGACTATCATTTCAATATCAGCCAAGGTATCCCCTACATTAGCCAACTCGATTGGCGCTGTTGGTGATGAAGGATTATTTTGCGGTGTGAATATTCGACCATCTGATAACTTAATACCTAATAAGTCTTCTATTTTAGTCACTTTAGTAACACCGCCATCAAAAGTTAAATAAGGCGCAGTACCGTGAATGCGCTCAGAAGTCGTAGCCGATAATGCCTGCGATTCTAAAGAGTACGGCAATAACAACAATAGCGCTAATGCCAATGGGATTTTTAAAGATAGTTTTGTGGATAATTTCGAAAATAATTCGAAAAATAATTTGGAAGGTATAAATAAGTTTCGAGTAAAAACTTGTCGAATAGGATTATTTGATAAATTTAAGACATAGGTTTGCCAGTGCTTGTGCCTTGTGCCTTGTGCCTAAAATGGTACTGCATTTCGTTTCACCTGTCAAGTAATATTTTGTTTTATTTGAATTTTTATGTTTATTCGCTTATTTAATAAGCTCACCTTTCTAAAGCGATGAAAGTATAGCCGTTTAAGGGAT
>NZ_LZHB01000041.1:0-58434 GCF_001690345.1 Gilliamella sp. Gris3-2 | reverse complement strand
TAAGTAAGATATTATTTTAATAATTATAAAATTAAAAAAACAGTAGATTATTTATTAATTAGATACAGCAAGAAGGAAACAACACATGAAATGTAGCCATTTGGTATCTTTTGAAAATTACTAGAACCAAACGAGGTAAAAGCTCAAGAAGTATTTTTCAGTATAAAATTGTTACATATTTTTTATCATAAATTCATTTATTTCATCTAAAAACAAGTTACCATATTTTTGTAACTTAATTTTACCCACACCAGTAACGTTAATTAACTGTTTTTTACTTTCAGGTTTAGTCTGAACCATCTCAAGCAATGTTGCATCACTAAAAACAATATAGGGAGGAATATCTTCAGCATCGGCAATACTTTTGCGTAATCTTTTAAGATTATTAAATAAAATACGCTCTTCGTAAGATAGAATTGTTGTTAAATTAATTGCTCTTGCATAGCGATTAATTCTGCTTTTCTTAACAATTTCTAAACGTGGTTTAGCTAATGATAATGATATTTCACCTCTAAGTATTAGACGCGCTTTTTGTGTTAACTGAAGCGTAGTAAAAGCAGATATATTTTGACTTAAATACCCCAAATAAACTAGCTGTCTAATAACACTTAACCAATAATCTGATGAATACTGCTTGCCGATACCATAAACCGATAACTTATCATGACCATTTTCTTTAATTTGAGATCGCCCAGAACCACGTAACACGTCAATAATATATTGAGCACCATAATGCTGTTCTACACGATAAACACAAGATAAAACTTTTTGTGCATCAATTAAACCGTTATAAAGCTCTGGAGGATATAAACAAACATCGCAGTTATTACATGGTTCGGTCCTCTCTTCACCAAAATAATTAAGCAACACAATGCGCCGACAAGTCAAACTTTGTGCAAAAGCCTCCATTGCATTGATCTTTTGTAATTCTATATCTTGATGTTGACCATTCCCTTTTTTAATAACTTGTTGCTGATACCAATTAAGATCTTTACTATTAAATAATAGTATAGCTTCAGCTGGTACACCATCACGACCTGCACGGCCTGTTTCTTGATAATAAGATTCAATCGTTCTTGGGCTATCAGCATGAACAACAAAACGCACATTAGGTTTGTTAATTCCCATACCAAATGCAACGGTAGCTACAATAATTTGCACATTATCTTTTATAAAATCTTCTTGGGCCTGTTGACGTTCATTATTAGTCAACCCAGCATGATAAGCCTTAACAGAAAACCCACGGGAAGCAAGCCTAGTTGTCATATCTTCAACTCTAGAACGGCTTGAACAATAAATAATTCCACTATTACCTTTTTGCGTCTCAATAAAAGAAACAACTTGTTCAAATTGATTAAATTTTTCAACAACTGTATAACGAATATTAGACCGATCAAAGCTTCTTACTACAACCAATGGATTAACCAAATTAAGTTGATGAATAATATCCTTTTGTGTCATTGTGTCTGCTGTTGCAGTCAATGCAACAATAGGGACTTTAGGGAAACGAATAGAAAGTTGTCCTAATTGCCTATAATCAGGCCTAAAATCATGCCCCCATTGAGAAATGCAATGCGCCTCATCAATAGCTATTAATGAAGGAGGATACTCATCAATTAATGAAGAAAAAGAGTAAACACCCAATCTTTCAGGAGAAACGTATAATAGTTTTATTGAATGATCCAAATATTGCTTGATAACTTTTTGTTGTTCTATAGATGATTGTGAGGCATTAAGATAGGCAGCAGCAATACCATTAGCTAATAATTGATCAACCTGATCTTTCATCAAAGAAATTAAGGGTGAAACAACTATTGCTGTTCCTGGTAATAAAACTGCGGGAATTTGATAACATAAAGATTTTCCGCCCCCAGTTGGAATAATTGTTAAAGTATCACGACCATCAATAATAGATTCAATAATTTCTCTTTGTTGATTTCGAAATGACTTGTAACCAAAAACATTTTGTAAAACATCTTCAATATGATCTTTTATTGACATACTAACCTAAACATATAAAATCCGACTTGGGCTAGCGAGTATAGCTAAATTAAAGTAAACAAACCACCATCAATTTTCGAAAACTGGTAATTCAATCCGAAAAATAAAATGTTTTTTAAACAGCTGCATTAAACAATATCTATTGTAATTTTTAGAATTTATTACATATAATGTTAATTCTATAATAAATTTAGTTCAACAGACTAAAAAAAAAGCTATTTTTTTATTTTTTTACTTGATACAAACCGATTTGACAGTTAATATTTACGTGTTTCAAATATACGCCCGTAGCTCAGTTGGTTAGAGCATCACCTTGACATGGTGGGGGTCAGTGGTTCGAGTCCACCCGGGCGTACCATATGATGGTCTATTTAAAATTACCCAAATAAACCAGATTATCATCTATTCAATTAAAATTCAGCTGTATTAAGCCCTAGCCATACCCCCTATTACTGATATGAGAAAAATAGTCAAAATAAACATCGTAAAAAATTACCTAACCTGTACTAATTTATATTTGCTTCATTAATTTATTTTTAGTTTATCATAACAATGACCTTATAAAACTGGTACTAATTAGTGTAGCCGATCCAGAATTTGTTGATTTAAAGTCATATATTTTGTAATAACATATTTTTTAACAAAAATTCAATTTTAGAATCTTGGCGATTACTAACATTTATAAAAAACTCCTACAAACAAAGATCACCTTATAGCTCAAATGAATATCATTATAATAATTAATTAGTACCATCTTTTTAGGTAGTATTTATAATGATAAATATGATTAAGTAATTAGAGAGAGTTTCTCTTGAGCTAATTGAAACTAAAGAAGGACTTTATTATGAGTAAGATTTTTGATGATAATTCACAAACTATTGGGTATACACCATTAGTGAGATTAAAGCATTTTGGTAACGGTAATATTTTAGCCAAAGTTGAGTCTCGCAATCCAAGTTTTAGCGTCAAATGCCGCATTGCCTCAAACATGATTTGGGATGCTGAAAAGCGTGGTTTATTAACTACTGATGTTGAATTAATTGAACCAACAAGTGGTAATACTGGAATTGCACTTGCAGCTGTAGCCGCTGCTCGAGGCTATAAACTAACTTTAACCATGCCTGAAAGCATGAGTATTGAACGCAGAAAGCTACTAAAAGCCTTAGGAGCTAACTTAGTATTAACTGAAGCTGCTAAAGGTATGAAAGGTGCAATCGAAAAAGCAGAGGAAATGATGGCAAGGGATCCTAAAAAGAACCTGATGCTACAACAATTTAGTAATCCTGCTAATCCAGAAATTCACGAAAAAACAACGGGTCCTGAAATTTGGCAAGATACCGATGGTAAAGTCGATATTTTTATTGCTGGAGTAGGAACGGGCGGTACATTTACAGGTGTAACACGTTATATCAAAAAAACGCAGGGTAAAAATATAACTGCTGTTGCCATTGAGCCAACCAACTCACCAGTAATCAGTCAAACACTAGCAGGTGAACCAATTAAGCCGGGACCTCACAAAATTCAAGGTATTGGAGCTGGTTTTATTCCTGCAAATCTTGATTTAAGTTTAATTGATGTGGTGGAAAAAGTATCAAATGAAGAAGCGATCAAAACAGCCCGTAATTTGATGGAAAAAGAAGGTATTTTAGCAGGAATTTCATCTGGTGCCGCCGTTTATGCTGCCGATCGATTAGCAAAATTACCAGAAAATGCTAATAAAACTATTGTAGTCATTTTACCTTCTTCTGGTGAACGCTACTTAAGTACTGACTTATTTAGTGGCATGTTTACTGAAAAAGAGCTCGGTTAAATTCCAAATAGAATTAAACTTGATTAATAAAAAAGCGTGGCTGATCAAATAGCCACGCTTTTTGTTGACATAAACTAGTATAATTTTAACTGTTCAATTATCCTGAATTATCCCAAAATGACGATAAGCATGTGGTGTTGCAATTCTACCACGTGGCGTTCTTTGAATATAACCTTGCTGAATTAAAAAAGGTTCAAGTACATCTTCGATCGTTTCACGCTCTTCACCAATTGCCGCGGCAATGTTATCTAAACCAACAGGGCCACCCATAAATTTTTCTATAATGGCCAGTAATAATTTGCGATCCATATAATCAAAACCTTCATTATCAACATCAAGCATATCTAGCGCTTGAATAGCAATTTTTTTGTCGATAACACCTTTTGATTTTACATCGGCATAATCGCGCACTCGGCGCAAAAGTCGATTTGCAATTCGAGGGGTACCGCGTGAACGTTGGGCAATTAAATGCGCACCTTCGTCTGACAGATCCATGCCCAAAAATTTAGCGCTACGGCTAACAATATATTCCAAATCCCCAACCCGATAAAACTCAAGTCTTTGTACAATACCAAAACGATCTCGCAATGGCGAAGTTAACGACCCTGCACGAGTTGTTGCACCTATTAATGTAAAGGGGGGAAGATCGATTTTGATTGAACGTGCAGCAGGTCCTTCACCAATCATAATATCTAATTGATAATCTTCCATAGCTGGATATAAAATTTCTTCAACTACAGGCGAAAGCCGATGAATCTCATCAATAAACAGCACATCGTTTGGCTCTAGATTAGTTAGCATAGCGGCTAAATCGCCGGCTTTTTCTAAAACAGGGCCTGATGTAGTGCGTAAATTTACATTCATTTCGTTTGCGACAATATTAGCCAATGTAGTTTTTCCAAGCCCTGGAGGACCAAAAATAAGCACATGATCAAGTGCATCACTGCGTTGTTTAGCGGCTTGAATAAATATCTTCATTTGCTCACGAACATGCGGTTGACCAATGTATTCGTCTAAATATTTTGGACGAATTGCACGATCTAATGACTCTTCTTCCTTTTGCGCTTGTGGTGCAATCAAACGATCCGCTTCAATCATAATAAATCTCTATTTACAATGCTGATTTTAAGGCTTCACGAATCAGCGTTTCGCAATCCATATCAGGATTAATTACTTTATTAATAATACGGCTAGCTTCTTGTGGTTTATAACCTAATGCAATTAAAGCTGAAACAGCCTCGCTTTCAATTTGATTAGCTGACTTTTGAACACTATCTACATCAGAAACCAAGCTAACATTTGATGATTGCTCACCAAAATGTTTGAGGCGATCTTTCATCTCAACAATTAATCGTTGTGCAGTTTTATTACCTACGCCTGGCAATTTAACTAGCGTTTTAATTTCACCTTGTTCAACAGCACTAATAAATTGTGCTGCTGACATGCCCGATAAAATGGCTAACGCCAACTTAGGACCAACTCCATTAACTTTAATAAGTTCACGAAACAATTCACGCTCTTGTTCTTGATTAAAACCATATAGGATTTGGGCATCTTCACGCACGGAAAAATGTGTTAACACAATGACCTCTCGTCCATTTTCGGGTAATTCATAAAAACAGGTCATCGGCATAAACACATCGTAACCGATGCCACCGACTTCTATCAAGACTTTAGGTGGTTGCT
Organism: Gilliamella sp. Gris3-2; assembly: GCF_001690345.1. Lineage (NCBI taxonomy): Bacteria > Pseudomonadati > Pseudomonadota > Gammaproteobacteria > Orbales > Orbaceae > Gilliamella > Gilliamella sp. Gris3-2. The sequence goes on along the minus strand of NZ_LZHB01000041.1, from coordinate 52,937 downwards.
TTTCAATAATGGTACCACGTAAACGACCAATCACAATATATCCTTAATAATAAAGCATAACAAATAAGCAAATAATAAGGTGTAGTTTACCCGATAGCAAAAAAATAATAAAGAAAAACTGTATAAATAGACAGGCAATAACAAAAAAATATCGCCGACTTGGTACTCAAAGTCGGCAATGCAAAAAGTTTAACTAACTGAATTAATGCATTAACTTAAAACGGCATTTTAAAACCTGGTGGTAATTGCATGCCACCAGTAACCTGAGCCATTCTTTCTTTTTGTGCTTCATCTAAACGGCGAGCCGCATCATTATAAGCCGCAGCAATAAGATCTTCTAACATCTCTTTATCATCATCAGCCATAAGTGATGGATCAATTTCAACGCGCTTACAACTATGAGTACCATTAATGGTGACTTTAACTAAACCAGCACCTGATTCGCCAGTAACTTCTAATTTAGCGATCTCCTCTTGTGCTTGTTGCATTTTAGCTTGCATTTGTTGGGCTTGTTTCATTAAATTGCCCAAACCACCTTTTCCACCTGAAAACATAATAATTCCTCATTAAAAAATATAGTCTGCATTATACAGGACGAATACTGGATTCATCAATCTTAGCATCAAAATATCGACAAATTGTAGCCACTTTTGAATCTTCGGCAATGGCTATCTTCGCCTGCGCAAGTTTTTCTTGGTATAACTCTTCGCGCATTTCAACTGGTGTTTTATAATTTACATCATCAATAATAATATCTACATCAAGCTCTTGGTTACGATGTTTGCATAGCGCTTTTTTTATCTTTATCACATTCGATATCGAATTAATCAAATGCTTAACGGTTGAACGCAAATGCAACACAATCGTTCCACTATCTACTTGTTCAAAAGCTGAATTAGCTACGATTTGCTTAATTAACGGCGGTAAATCTAATTGCTCAATCTCGGCACACCAGGCATCTTTTTGAGCCATTTCGGTAATTAATTTCTTAGTCATTTCAGGAGTTTTATCACCATTTAGTGACTCACGAAAAGCCTTAGTATCGACCAGCAATTCTTCCTTCATTGCAATTAGACCACTGGCTTGCCATCGATAATTTTCAGCGGTAATTTCTTCTTTGCTATTGCCGTTATCGTTGTTATCGATATTGTTTACTGACACAACGCTCTGTTTAATTCGTGTTAATGATTTGTTTATTATTAAATTTTGTGGTTGATTTGCATCAACCGATTCAGACTTTTTTGGATTTTGTTCCTCTTTCATCAACTGCATACGCATTTCTAAAACACTTTTAGTCACCGACGACACATCATCAGGAATCGTTAGATCCGCCGTTACTGGTTTAGCTTTAGATGTTGAAGCTGTTTTTGAAGACAAAACAGTTAAATCGTTTAAGTCGTGGTGCTGACTTTGCTCATTTGTTAATGGCGAACTTACCACTGGTTGTGGTGTATTCTGTTCGGTATGATTAACTGGCTGGCCCACTGTTGCAAGTATAGGATCAGATTGCTGAATTCGAGATTGTTTTTTAGTTTGATTTACAGCCTGATTATTAGCTTCTGCTTGCCTTGATACATTCGCATGCATTACTGCTTGTGATTGCGATTGGGTATTAGGCGGCTCTTTAGTTTGCTTTTGTGTTTGAGTCTGCTTATTGCCTTGAACAGATGCCGAACTAGCCATAACTGGTGGTGTAACAGCATCAAACACCTTTGGCATAAAGGCTAAAGCGCGTAAAAAACTCATCTCGACACCAATTTTTTTATCAGGCGAAAAAGAAAGCTCTTTACGACCCATTAGCAAAATTTGATAAAACAACTGCACATCGTTAGGTGCCATATATTGTGCTAAAAAACGTATGCGCTCTTCATTATCAATATAATCACCCAAAGCAGTTGGCACTACTTGTAATAACGCAATTTGATGCAATAAAGTAATGGTTTCGGCTAACAGATTATCCAAATCAGCGCCCTGTATAGCAGCTGCTTCAATTTGTTGCATTAAGGCATTACCATCACTATTATGTAATGCTTCAACAATTGCAAAAGGAACCGACTTATCAAGTGTACCAAGCATTACCGACACTGATTCTGCATCGACCTTACCGTTACCAAGAGCAATCGCTTGATCGGTTAAACTCAGCGCATCACGCATACTACCATTAGCTGCTTTAGCTAATAACCCAATCGCTTTCGGATCGCTGCTGATTTGCTCTAATTTTAAAATATGTTCAAGTTGCTGGCCAATTAATGTTGTATCTAATACATTTAAATGTAAATGCAAACAACGTGATAAAATAGTTATAGGTAATTTTTGCGGATCTGTAGTTGCCAATAAAAACTTAACATGCTCAGGTGGCTCCTCTAGGGTTTTAAGAAGTGCATTAAAGCTACTGCGCGATAACATATGCACTTCATCAATCAAATAAACCTTAAAGCGCCCTTTAGTTGGTAAATATTGGATGTTATCAAGTATTTCACGAGTGTCTTCGACCTTGGTACGAGATGCGGCATCAATTTCAAGTAAATCAACAAAACGACCTTGTTCAATATCACGACAATTATCACAAACTCCACATGGTGTAGCAGTAATGCCTGTTTCGCAATTCAGCCCTTTTGCTAACAAACGCGCAATTGACGTTTTACCTACTCCTCGAGTGCCTGAAAACAAATAAGCATGATGAACTCGCCCTAGCGAAAGTGCATTAGACAAAATTTTAAGGACATGTTGCTGCCCCACAACCTCAGAAAATGATTTTGGTCGCCATTTGCGTGCCAGAACTTGATAACTCATAATCACCATAACTCATTGCCATTGAATTTGGCACTAATCATATCATAAACTGGCAAAATAGTCTTGATACAGTTCGATGCAATATTAATCAACAAAATTTAGCTTGAGAAAACCTAAATTTGCTATTAAAAAATAAAAGTGTAATAGTGCTAACCTAAACATACCTAACAAATTATAAAATGGAATATATAAGAAAGCACAACGAAAAAAGAGCGTTTTTCTAAACCACCTATATGGCGTTAATAGAGAAACAGATATACTATAAACATAGTTTTGCAAAAGCAAAACAGGTTTTCTACTTTAAAATACCCTTTTCTACAAGATGATTTTAATTTATTGTTTTTCATTAATTTTTACCCATCAATAAAAAAAGGGTTGGCGTGAATTTTGAGTTTTTGGATAATGCACAGATTTCACCATTAAAAAACATTCAGGTATGCTATTGATTTTATTTAATTTTCATGTTAAGTTTTAGAAAAAATAATCAGTGAAGAAATAAAAAAACTTCCCTAATATTATTCACAATTAATTGAAATCGTTTTAAGATTAAATCCTGCCTCTTTATATAACTTGTACCGTTTCCTTGCTAATGACTTTAGCTGCTCATCCACTGGCACAAAATCGATAATATCACGATAAACACCTGCAAATTCAGGAAATTGTTCTTGTAAATTAATAAGTAGCTGACGTGTGCCGCTGCTGCGTTTTTGTGGCCAGCTAATTTCAACAGGTGCTCCCCCTTTCATGCCTTCACCAGCCAAATTATGCGGAACAAAATTGTCGGTTTCGAGTTGCCATAGGTACTCGTCTATTCGTTCTGCTTGACCCTGATCTTGACAAGCAACTTGCACGCGCTGATTGGCGTGCCATGCTTCAACTATTTTTTTGCATGCTAGTTTTTCGTAAAAAAGCACGCCAGACTCGTCGGCTTCTGTTTGGTTTTCAAGTAAATAGAAGATCACTTTTTTCATAAAATCTTAGCTCGATTTATTGATCTAGTAGATATTGAATCAACATGGCAACTGGACGACCCGTTGCTCCTTTTTGCCCACCAGATTTCCACGCTGTGCCAGCAATATCTAGATGTGCCCATTGATATTTTTCGGTAAAACGTGATAAGAAGCATGCCGCAGTAATGGTGCCGCCATCTCGACCACCAGTATTAACAATATCAGCACAGGTTGATTTGATTTGTTCTTGGAATTCACTATCAATCGGTAGCGCCCATGCTTTGTCGCCTGCTTTGTTGGATGATAAGATCAATTGTGCAACTAATTTGTCGTTATTACCCATTACTCCAGTATAGTGATGTCCTAGTGCAACGATACAAGCGCCAGTTAAAGTGGCAATATCAATAACAGTTTTTGGATTGTAACGTTCAACATATGTTAAAGCATCACATAAGACTAAGCGACCTTCAGCATCAGTGTTAATCACTTCAACTGTAGTACCTGACATGGTTGTCAATATGTCGCCAGGACGGTAGCTGTTGCCGTCAGGCATGTTTTCACAACCCGCCATGACTCCAACAACGTTAATAGGTAATTTTAACTCTGCCACAGCCTGCATAACACCATAAACGGTTGCCGCACCGCACATATCGTATTTCATTTCGTCCATGCCTGCAGATGGTTTGATTGATATTCCTCCTGAATCAAAGGTTAGTCCCTTGCCGACTAAAACATACGGCTGGGCTTTTTTATCTTTAGCACCTTTGTATTCAATAATAGTCATGATTGATTCGTTTTGCGAACCCCGCCCTACTGCTAAATAAGCGTTCATGTTTAATTTTGCCAATTCGCTTTCGCCAAGGCAGGTTACTTTTAATGATGAATGCTGTTTGCCTAGTTGTTTACCTTGTTCGGCTAAGTATTTTGCGTTACAAATATTTGACGGCATATTGGCAATTGTTTTTGTTACGGTAATAGCATTAGCAATAATTTGCCCTTGTAACAAGTTATCAGTTAATGCTGATAACGCTTTCTTATTATGAATTAATAATGTCACTTTAGTTAAGCTTGGTACAGGATCTTTAGTCGTTTTAAAATCATCAAACCGATAAGTTATATCGCTAATAATTTGCGGCAATTGTTTGGCTATTTCAAGGCTATTTACTTCATTGAACGCTAATAGATCCCATGCGATATTTTTAATTTTTTTGGCTAGTAGTTCTTTTATTACCGCTTTAATAACGGTTTTAGCTTGAACTGAGTCAAATGTTTTTGCTTTGCCACAACCAACAAATAAAAGTTTTTGTTTTAAATTGTTATTTGGATATAGCAAAGTAGTTTTACCTAGTTCGCAACTTATATCACCTGATTTGATAAGTTGACTAACTAAACCATTGGTTGATTTATCGATATCTTTGACAAAATCAGACTGGTTTTTTCTTGAATCAATTGAAACAACTAAACACTCTGTTTTTTGTTTAGTTATAATAGTACTGTTTTTTATTTGAAATTCCATGGTGCTTCTCGTTTATGAATTAGTGCAGATAATTTATATTCTATCGGTTCATTGTTGGATAGCAACAAAAAGATAACTAAAACGAAACAAATCAGATTATAATAGTCTGGTTTTGTGCCAACAGATAAAGGTAAGATGTGATAATTCGTCGATATTTAGTGAAAGAAACATTGAAAACCCAAGGGGCAATTTTATTTATTTTGTTGCTGATTTTCTTTTCTCAAAAATTAATTAGAATTTTGTCGAGCGCAATCGATGGTTCAATCCCTCGTGAATTAATTATGCCGTTACTAGTTTTAGGCGTATCAAATATGGCCGATCTTATTTTGCCGCTGAGCCTTTTTCTTGGTGTACTTGTTACTTTCGGGCGACTTTATTCTGATAGTGAAATGGTAGCAATGCATGCATGTGGTGTTAAGAAAAACTTAACTTATCAAGTAGTATTTCTTCTATGCATTTTAACTAGTATATTAACCGTAATGAATTCACTCTGGTTTGGTCCTTGGTCTAACGTTAAGCAAGATCAATTGGTTGCTAATGCTAAGATCAATCCTAGTTTAGCTGGATTATTAGCAGGACAATTCCAACAAACGCCAGATGGTAATTCAGTTATTTACATTGGTAATGTGGATAATAACAATTTAGAGAATGTCTTTATTGCTCAAATCAATCCAAAAGCAAATCAACGACCTTCTATTATTATTGCTAATAAAGGTAAGACTGGACACGATAACGAAGGTAACCAAATTATTACACTTGAAAATGCTAATCGTTATGAAGGAACAGCACAATTAAAAGATTTTAGAATTTCAAACTTTCATAATTATTTAGGTATCATAAAACCCAAAGAGTTAAATACTAACGAGGATAACGATAAAATCGATGTTCAGCAATTGGGAATATTAGAGCTTATTAACACTAATACACCTAAAGCTGTTGCGGAATTTTATTGGCGGATAACGCTAATTATTTCAGTACCATTAATGGCCTTTTTAGTTATTCCACTGAGCGTATCAAACCCACGACAAGGACGCCTTGCGCAAGTTTTACCAGCTTTACTGATCTATTTAGTTTACTTTTTATCGGCCAGTTCAATTAAGGCTAATGCTGGTAAAGGTCGGTTAGATCCCGAATTGTGGTTTTATATATTAAATTTAGGATATTTTGTGTTAGCGATAATATTGAATTGTTGGGATAACCTATTTATGCGTAAACTTCGCTTAAAATATTCGGCATCTTAAGGAGCAAAGCGTGTTTTCGATTTTAGATCGTTATATCGGTAAAACTATTTTAAGCACCATTGGTGTTAGTCTTTTTTTACTTATTAGTTTGTCGGGTATCATCCGTTTTATTGATCAGCTTCGAAAAATTAAAGTTGATTATGATGCGTTTTCTGTCGGTATTTATACGCTTTTAATGGCTCCAAAAGATTTAGAAGTATTCTTCCCGATGGCAGCGTTATTGGGTGCATTGATTGGTTTAGGATTGTTAGCATCCCGCAGTGAATTAATTGTAATGGAAACATCTGGCTTTAGTCGTTTCAAAATTGCATTTGCGGTTATGAAAACAGCATTACCACTAGTACTAATTACAATGGCGATTGGTGAATGGGTTGCTCCAGTTAGCGAGCAAACTGCACGCAATATGCGTTCTGAAAAGCTTTATGGTAATTCGTTAATGGCTGAACAAGGCAGTCTTTGGGCTAAAGATGGTAATGATTATGTTTTTATTGGCCATGTAAATAACGATAATTCGATTTCGAATGTTTATATTTATTCAGTTGACCAAAATAAGCTTCAATCCATTACCTATGCTGCTTATGGAGTGTATGAAAATGATACTTGGACATTATCGCAAGTTGAAAAAAATGATCTAACAGTGCCCAATAAAGTAGTTGGTGTAAATACGATATCCATACCTTGGAAAACAAGCATTACTCCTGATAAATTAAATATTGTCGCATTTGATCCTGACTCGTTGTCGGCTTCAGGACTTTATGAATATTCACAATATCTAAAAAACTCTGGGCAAGATTCTAAGTATTATGATTTGCTGTTTTGGAAAAAGATCATTAAACCAATTTCAGTTGCTGTGATGATGTTGTTAGCTTTATCGTTTATTTTTGGTCCATTGCGTAGCGTATCAATGGGGATTCGTGTGGTGATAGGTATCAGCTTTGGCTTTTTATTTTATATTGCCGATAATTTGTTTGCCCAAGTAAGTATTGTTATTGGTATTTACCCTATTATTGGTTCGCTTATAACCAGTTTCGTATTTTTATTGATTAGTTATATTTTATTTAAACGAAAAAACTAGGTTTTTTAAAATTTTATCCTATCATCTGATTTAGATGATAGGATTTTTATATTGTAACGATTATGCTGTCTGTGATTGTTTATCAAACAGGTTTAAATATTGCCCATAACCTGCATCTTCCAGTTCCTCTTTAGGTATAAATCGTAAGGAAGCCGAGTTAATACAATAACGTAATCCACCTAACTCTTTTGGACCATCATTAAAGACATGCCCAAGATGAGAATCAGCTTCCACAGATCGCACTTCAATACGTCGCATACCAAAACTGGTGTCCTTTTTTTCAACAATATTGCTCTTGTTTATCGGTTTAGCAAAACTAGGCCAGCCACATCCTGAATCAAATTTATCTAACGAAGTAAATAACGGCTCGCCAGACACAATATCAACATATATCCCTTCCTCATTATTGGAATTAAATTCGTTTTCGAACGGTGGTTCAGTCCCATTTTTTTGAGTTACGTGATATTGCATAGGTGTTAATATAGACAGTGCTTTTTCTTTCATTGTTTTATTCATAAGTCACCTTTATGTTATTTATTTTAAATAATAGAATTAATTACGACTTAACATTGATTGCAATACTTTATCTTTAATCCAAAAATAATGATATAAGGCGCCAGCTATATGTAAAATAAGTAAAATTGCTAATAAATATGGGCTGAACTTATGCATAATATGAAAAAAATCATAAAACATGTTAGGCATATCAATAGCCGGAATAGAAATGATGCCAAAAAAATTCAGCGACCGACTACTCATTAAGTACCCAGACAGAGGCACAATAATTAAAAAAATGTAAATAAATCCTTGTATGGACTTAGATAAAATACGTTGTAGTTTTTGATTTTTGGGCAAGACATTAGGCACACCTTCGGTTTTAATAATTGTAAAACGCCACAATGTTATTACAAATATCAACACACCAAAAGATTTATGCAATAAATAAATAGTGGACATACCACCCAAATAATGTGACAATGTCACCTTAAATAACACTAATAAAAACGTTAATACAATCAGTATCAATGTTAACCAATGAATCCATTTTTGTTTACTACTATATTGCGGATAGTTTTGCATAATTCAATTGCCTCTTTATTTTTGCCAATGCTGGGCTAAAAACTTTGATCGCCCTGATAATTGATAATATTGATTATAATGCTGGGATTGTTTTGTATAATAATTTTGGTGATAATCCTCAGCTAGGTAAAAGGCAACTGCTGGCTCGATAGCGGCACCTATAGGCTTATTAAACTTCTTACTATCTTGTAATGCTTGTTTAGACGATAATGCTACTTTATGTTGATATTCATTATGATAAAAAATAACAGGACGATAAGAATCACCTCGATCAGCAAATTGCCCTTGTGAATCCGTTGGATCGATTTGTTTCCAAAAAATTTCAAGCAATTTTTTATAACTAATAACTTTTGGATCAAACTTAATTTGTACCGCTTCGATGTGCCCTGTTGTGCCTGAGCAAACTTGCTGATAGGTTGGATTGATAACATTCCCCCCAGTATATCCTGCTACAATACTAATAACCCCTTCATACTGATCAAAGGGTTTAACCATACACCAAAAACAACCACCAGCAAATGTTGCTTGTTCATATTGTTGCATAATAACCTCCCTCTTAATATGTTAAACAATTCTTCTATTTATTGCTTAACTTCAGCATAATCATTAACACTAAAATACACTGCTTTAAATTAGCATACTACTTGAAAATGTTTAAAAAAACACCATATCATTGGTCAACTATTTCAGTTATAGAAGGATTCATTTATGGCAAGTGGATGGGCGTCTGACGATGCCGTTAATCAACAAATCGAAGGCACTATTGCTGATGCCATCGAAAACGCAAGAAGACAACTCAATCACGGTACAATTAGTGCTCATTTTTGTATTGAATGTGGAGAGCCTATTATAGAAGCCAGAAGGTCAGCATTGCCTGGCGTACAATATTGTTTGTCTTGCCAACAAGAAATCGATAAACAATTAGCTAAAACATCAAGTCTATATAATCGTCGTGGCAGCAAAGATAGCCAACTACGTTAATTTGAAGATACATTTTTAACCAATTGAGCTAAAAGATGGGTGGATTATTACCCACCCTAAGATACAAACAATAGTTATTTTTTACCTTCACGAACAGCGTCATAAGGATAAACAATTAATTTATTATCAAACCATTCAGCACAAAAAATATCTTCTAATTTTTCATAACCTTGTTTTGCAATTTCTTGTTTAACCCAATTTTCATCTTTTTTAAGTTGTTCTAAATTGTCATGGCTAATACCGCCATTTTCGATGATTAGCACGGCAATATCTTTATCACCTTTTTTGATAACAGTTAACGAACCATTTAATTCATACCAAACCTCTTTTAACTCATCAAAAGAAGCTATGCCTTGTATATTGACTAAGGTTTCAAAATCCCTTACTGGTAAGTTGGCTTTAACAAAATTATCCGTTATTAAATGCCCATTTTTAACAAGTTGGATTGGTTCGCCATCTATAGCATCGCGTAAACGTGAGTTTTTAGATTTGATAAATCGAATTAAAACAAGTAAGCCAGCCCAAATTGCCACTAATCCAGCCGATTCCCAAGAAGATACTGTCGGACTAAGTAAGGCCCCCCCAACCAACGCACCAATAACCATACTACCAACCTGATCAAGCTGTGACATAGGTGCTATTTGGCTTTTACCCGATAACTTCACATAAACAAGTAAAATAATTAAAGCTAATAAAAATTTTGGTGCCATTTCTAATAAATACATTTCCTTTCTCCAAGCTAAACAAAATATGTTGAACTACAATTCCAAATGCAGAATCAATAGAAACTTCTGTATCGAAACGGGTAATAATTTATGTAAAACTGGTATAATTTTTGTTTGATTAATGATCAATACGGTTCTATTTTCATGACTAAAACAAAGTATGATTATTAATATAATTTATTGATTGTATTTTACTCTAAAATTCACACAAATTATAAGATTATTACTTTGATTGCGATAACTAATTTCTATTATGCAATGTTGTAAATCGGTGTGTTTTAAGTTTGAAATGAAGGTAAAATATTTACCCACAAAAACAATCAAAAAGTATATATTTCCAGTTAAAAAGGATAATAACAAATGCAACTAATAATCGAAGAATCGGAAAAACAATTATCTTTTGAAGAAATTGAAGAATTTAGCAACTATTTTGATAAAGAAATTCCACTTTCATTTATTGATTTTTACATTAAATTTAATGGTGGTTACCCTCCCGAAAACGGTGAACATAATTTCTTTTTATTAGGTGGCTTTAATCCAATAAAATATGGCGATTTAACTATAGAAGATATTTACACTAATTTAATTGATGACTTTTCTAATTTAAAAGATATGATTCCTTTTGCTTATGATGAGGGTGGAAATTGTTTTTTACTTTCATTAAAAAATGAAAATTATGGAGAAATATATATATGGCTGATGGATGAAAAAGAATTAGTTTTAGTATCTGAATCATTTGATAGTTTTATAAATAAGCTGTAGGAATTAATCGCATTGTTTAAAGTAATTAAAAAAATGTTGCAATGAATATACATAAAAACAAAATTAACGCCTTATAAGTTTTCAGTTGAGTATTTTAATCATAAAATATTAGGGCGTGTTGATCTTTCGTGATTATTTTTAGACGGCATGATGTGAGTTATAATAATTCTGCCAAAAACAACCATAACTCGATTCATCATGCCAAGAACAATGCTAACAGATAAATGTAAATACCCCAAACTTAGTACACAACTCACGTAGAAAATCATGCTGCTTGTTTTAGTGTTTTATACTCAATCGGTGTCATGTTATTTAATGCCTCATGCGGTCTTTCGGTATTATAAATCATTAACCATTCTTCGGTTATTCTCCTTGCTTGTGCTAAGTTGTTAAAAAGATATAAATCGAGTACTTCAGTACGATAGGTACGATAGGTACGATTAAATCGTTCAATATAGCCATTTTGATAAGGGCTACCAGGCTGGATATAATCAATGGTTATATTATGTGATTTAGCCCAGTTTATAAAAGTTTTTCCTGTAAATTCTGGCCCATTATCGACCCGTATTTTTAATGGATATCCATGATATTCGGCCAGTTTATCTAAGTAACGGGTAATCCTTCCTGCTGGTAAGCTTACTGCAATATCAATCCCTAACGCCTCACGATTAAAGTCATCGATGACATTGAATGTCCTAAAGCGACGCTGATTACGACTACTGTCACTCATAAAATCCATTGACCAGCATTCACCTTGTTTATTGGGTGCTGATAGCCTTTCTGGGCTTCGTGGAGGAATGCGCTGTTTACGCTTTATCCTGAGATTAAGCTTTAATTCACAATACACCCGATATACCCGTTTATGATTCCATTTATAGCCGAGCTTTTTGATACGATTAAAGCATTTAGGAAAGCCCCAGCGTAAATGCCGGTCTGTGATAGCATTCAACACCGAAACAATCACCGAATCATCCTGTAACTTAGGTTGATTGTACTCATTCATAGTGACCAAGGATGCCAATATTGCAGTGCTGATTTCAAGCAATTATTGTTACAATATGGGCTAAGGCAAAGCATGAGTCGAAGAGGCAACTGCTTTGATAATGCGGTTGTTGAGAGTTTTTTTCATACACTCAAAACACATATTATTCATGACTGTTACTACAAAACGAGGAAGCAGGCTAATAAAGCACTATTTGAATATATTGAAATCTATTATAATCGGATACGCCGTCATTCAGCCAATGGCTGGGTATCACCTGAACAATATGAACAACAATATTACCAAAACGAAAAAATGATAGAGGCGGGCACTGTCTAATATTTTGGCGAGGATCAAATTTTCTTTTGGCTTGGCGTTTTTAATTTGTGTATTAGTAAGAGGCTTAACTATTTTTACCATGTTATACAACTCGATGTTATATTCAAACGTATAACATAATATATAACATAAAAGTTTGAATTTTGCTAAATCAGGATGAACTTAGTTGAACAGTAAATTAACTGGAAAGCTTGTTAGATAAAGGTTTTTTGAACGTTTTTAAACTTACTTGATTCCTGCGATGGTGGCCCCTACTGGACTTGAACCAGTGACCAATCGATTATGAGTTCTTTAAAGCTGTATTTAAAATCAATAACTTATAATTAAATCAAGCGGTTAGAAATACATATATAGACATATTTTACTATATAAGGATATAATCAACCGCCATTTTATCGCCATTATTCTAATGTAACAATAGCTGATATTTTTTCTTCAATTTTAGGTTTTAAATCTATTGTGTTATTTTTATGATGGATAACAACCCATTTTTTATTTTTAATACAAAAATAGCAAATATACAGATTGTAATGTTTATCTGACATAACATTATTAACAATACATAATTTGTAGTTACTATCTTTTTCCATAAAATGTTTATATTCATTGGGTGTGAGTATAATTCGTTTTCCATCACCAAATAATCCTTTGACTTCAATACAAATTGTAGTGTTATTTTTCTTTGCTTCCAGATCCCAGCCTTTATTTTCTTTAGCTACATTATCAACTGTATATCCATTTTTTTTATAATATTGTATTACTCGTTTTTCAGCTTTTTTTTCTGTCTTCTTTTTTAACTCTGGATTAGTGTTAAAAATTCCTTTTTTTGATTTTGTTGACGCAACAAATTTTGTATAGTTGCTAATGAATTCTTTAATTGATTTTATAAAGTCAATACTCTCGTCACTATCGGCATACCAATATTGGGTCCTCCCCATAAAACCTTTTTTAAATCTCGGGCAAATAATATCTCTTTCTTCAAATGGAAGTAGAACGCAATTATCTTCATTAGATTTAAACCAATAACCACTATCACTTTCTAAAAAAGAGAATTCTTGTTTATAACGGTATACCCTAGCATTGTTATACCACCCAACAATAACATTCCCTTTTTTTTCTATAGGATCTCTGGCAACCCATACAACACAGACATCATCTATAAAATCTTTATCTACTTTGTTTACTTTTTCAATTCTTTCTAAATTTAGACTATTAGTTTTTTTATCCACTCGAACGTATCCATAACAATTCCCATTCATTGAATAAAAATTTGTTACTTCCCCACCATACCCATGCTCATTAACGAAAGAACCGCCGCCAATTAAAAGATCGTCATCAGCTTGCCCTTGATAATTCTTCATCCAACCAATATTACAGAACAATATTTTCATAAAATTACCTATTCAATTACATTCAACGGATTCAACCTTACCGCATCTTCAAAATGATCTGGGGCAAAGTGTGCGTAGCGCATGGTCATTTTGATATCGGTGTGGCCGAGTATTTTTTGTAAAACTAAAATATTGCCACCATTCATCATAAAATGGCTGGCAAAAGTGTGGCGTAATACATGAGTTAGTTGTCGATCTGGTAATTCTATTCCTGCACGATCGATTGCTGAACGGAACGCCGAGTAACAGGGGGTAAATAAGCTACCATTCTTTTTGGGAATTTCGTTAAAGAGTTTATCACTAATTGGAATGGTTCGATTACGTTTGCCTTTGGTGTTAATGTAGGTGATTTTACCATCTTTTACTTGAGCACCTTTTAGGCTTTCGGCTTCGCTCCACCTTGCTCCTGTTGCTAGGCAAATTTTAACAATAATGGTTAAATCGGTGGCTGTGCTTTGCCCACAAGATAATAGGAGTTCGTGAATTTGCTCTTTAGTAAGATAAGCCATTTCTTGCTCATCGGTTTTAAATGGGCGTATTCTTTCAAGCGGATTGTTATGTTGCCACTCCCCTAGTCTAATTAACTCATTAAACATGGCTTTAAAATAAGTTAGTTCAAGATTCATTGTACGTGGGGCAACGTTTTTTATTCTATCAGTCCGAAATATTTCGCCATCAATACGCTTTTGACGATAGTTAGTAAATTGTTTGGCTGTAAAATGAGTAGATAATGGATCATTAATGCATTCACAAGCAAATAACATCGCTTTTAGGCGTGTTTGCCCGTCTTTAAGCGTTTGCCCATGTAATGAATACCAACTGTTAATTAAATCCGATAAATGGCGTTTATCAATCTTTTCACCTAACCAAGGCTTTTGGTTAGTTTGCTCTTCTAAATAATTTTCATAAGCAAGCGCCTCGCCTTTGGTAGCAAAGGTCTTACGAACTCTACGACCGCCCTCAAGGTATTTTTCGAATAACCATTTGCCTGATTGTTGTTTTCTAACACTCATATTTAGTCAAGTGTTCCTAGTCTCAAAATATTAATATAATTACTTACAAAAAGGTGAGGTATTATCGGTTTTCTCTCTTGTTTAACAAATTTTTGCAACTCATTAAGTGTAAATAATTCTTTTAATTTATTTAGGTATATTTTTGATTCAGCCCTAATAAAAATATCTAGGGGAGAATTAAAACCGATAAGAAAAAAATTACGAGGAAACCAACAATGAGATAATTCACCAGATAATTTTGTTGCACAAAAAATATGCAACAATAAATCTGCTTGAACTATCTCATCGTGTGTAATTGCTTTATGTTTCCACTCCGAAAAAAGTTTAGATGCTAATAGACAACATGTATTAAAATTTAGTCGATTACAACGATCTCTAAATAGTTGATCATTAAAAACATTAAAATGAACAAAATAATGCATTTTTTTTCCGTTATATTTAGAATCATTCAGAAGAAATTTGCTTGATAAAAAATCACTTAGTTCAGTAAAACGTTCATAACGAATAAATAATGAAACTGTGTACAAAAATAATTGATAATTAAGTATTTTATAATTTTCTACTTCATATTGTTTATAGCTATGTTCAGTTTTTAGTATATTGTTATAATTATATATTTTTTCAAAAAAAACATGAATTTTATGAACAAATTCAGTTGTTGGGGAATAGTTTAAAATAGCCTTAAATATCTCTAATATTTCATTTCTAACTGTCAATAGTGAGGTTGCATTCTTATAAAAAATTTCATCTGCTGGATTTTCTTTTGTAACTCCATCAAAATTCATTCTAAATCGCTCCAGATTTTCGATGACAACATTACAATATTCGTCAAAACATCCCAACGAATTATTTTTTCCATCACGAATGGCATTCATACAGCGAGTGTAATAAGTTTTAGTCCCTATTGAAATAGAATTGTCATCAAATAAAAAAGCTGGAGGTTTTCCTAATATAGGTTTTTGATATACAGGTTTATCAAATAACCATCTAAGCAATCGTTCATAATTTTCGTCGTAATTATTGTCATCAGATAAATCTATATAGATTTTTGATTTATAATAAATTGGAGTATAAGCTTTACCATTTTCATCTTTCTGAGTTGTCACAATAACAAATTTATTCTGTTCAGTCTTACCATACAGTTCTGGGGTAATAATTTGGGTTTCAGTTCCCACACCGCCAGCTCTTTGATCTGCTTTTTCTGCATAAATTTTGTCACTTATAATAATTACTTTTTTTATTTCTGGATCTGTGATCATCGTTTCCATAAAAGAATATTTGTCATGACCTTCTTTTAACTCCCATTTATCTAATTTAATGTTTACACCATCATTACATAATTGTTCGGCTAAATCCATTACCCACTGTTCATGTTCTGGACTCGACCAACTATAAGAAATAAAAGCTTTTATTGGTTGTATTTCTGTCATTTTTCACCTGTTGATATTTTCAGAATTATTCTTTGAGCTCATTTTTATTATTCACTACCGCTTGATACCTTTATGCTTTTAAAAATTAATCCTTGTTCTAATGTAGCTGTTGGCAAATACAATATTTCATTATTAAAATAGTTTTTCTTTTGGCCATCGTGCTCCTTTGTGTCAATTTTTTTTGCAACTAAATTATTATCATATATCCTTAATAAAACATAACGTTGTTCATTGTAATTAAAAGATTGGTAAATTTTATCTTTGTCAGTAAAAATAAAAATTTCAAGCATTAAATAGACTGAAATAGTACAAGCTAGAACAAAAAATGCTGTATTAGAAAATAAATTCATAAAATCACTTGATTTAGATATCCTTGAAAAATAAAAAATAACCACCAAAAGGATTGGAGCAAAAATTACTGGCAGAAAAAATTCACCACAAAACATAAGTAAATCAATCAGATAAGCAATAAATAAAAAAACGATCATCAAAATAATCAACAATATTTTTTTAAAACGTCCTTTAATCACAAATTTTTTACTCAATACATTTTTTTGTGGACTATATAAATAATCAAAGATAATTAGAATAAGACATAAAATTAGTGTAAATAGATATAACAAATTATTTCTTATGATGATGGCTGTTGATAAAGAAATAAACTCTATATCAAATCCATAATGAATAGCTGTAAGTATTTCAACTTCATAAGAAATAAGATACATCAATGATGTTGAAATAAGAATAAATAATCCTAAATCTTTTAATAAAATCCTGTGGTTTTGAATATCACTATCGTCTAATCGCTTTGAATGTTGTTCTTTATTAGATATTGTTTTCTTTGATTTATTTTTTTTGGCCACAATCACTCCCCCAACAATATCTCACCAGTTTCTAAAAAGTTTAAGAAGTCGCTTTCATTCATGATACTAATTCCCATTCCTTGTGCTTTTTCAATTTTTTTGATGCTTGCGTTATAGCCAACACAGAGTAATTGCAAGGTCAAAGTCACACTTTTGCGTACAGTCAGTTCTTTTTCTTCTGCCAGTTTGATTAAGCGTTGTTTGTCGGCTTGTTTAAAGCCGGTGAAGTGAATGTCAAATGTATTAAGTGAAGCTGATGTGCTTTTTGAACTGGGAATTGTTGCTTCTAAAACATCAAGGGCATGTTCTAGATTGTCGGCAAGATCATATAAATTAGCATCTAGTTCATTATCAAATTTTGCAATTATTCGATCTTTTCGATACGTTCTAAACTGCCCATTGTCACCATTCGTTATATATATACCTTGAATATATTTTTCATCTTGCCGAATATAATGGACAACATGAATTGAAAATTCTTTTTTTACATTGATATATGCAAATATTAATTTACCGCTCATTCTTTCCCCATCCTGTTAATGCTTCATCAGATAAAACTTTTTCTCCTGCTGTATTGAGTTTCTTTAATTACAAACCTCATCAATTCGAAAAGATACGAACATGTTTTTTTTATCATTAAATGTATAGCGATAAACAAACTGAAGATCGTTATCTTGGAACAATGATACAAAATCATGGTTTTTACACGACCTTTGGTCGAATGTCATTTGCACATATAAGGCAAGAATCTCTGGTGTGTACTTTTTACTGTTATCGTCATAAAGATAATCATAAATAATATATTGCCCATCAGCAGTGATATTTGCTAACGATGTTTTGTCATTCATCTTTATTGGAAACTGTTGGCCGTATTGCTTTTGAATTTGTTGCTTAGTGAGGCGGGCTAACTCTCTTGCCACACCATTTGGGCTAGCATAACTCATTGAAGAAAATAACAAGCAGATTGCAAGTGATAGAACTATTCTAAATACTTTTTTCATTGTTTCTCTCCTATTTTTTAATTTTCTTAAATCAATTTAGCCTTTAATGCATTAAATTCTTGCTCAGTGATTGCACCTTCTTTTTTGAGCGCAGCTAGTCGTTCTAATTTTTCCAACGTATCATCAGAAAGAATTGTTTCTTTTGATTGTTGTTCAGTTGGTAAAAATTCACCTTCACCATTAGCTAACCATTCTAATGAAGCTCCTGTTTCAGCCATACAACGAATAACCCAATCAGAAGGGAAAAAATCTCTTTTATATCTCAGAGACAGATTTGCCGATGTTGTACCAAAGTGTTTACAAAGTTGTAGCTTTGTACGAAATCCATAGGCCTTAATTATTCGATCTATTACGACGGCTCCGCCACTATCAAAATTAACCTGCATAAATTTAATCTCAAATAAGAAAAATTAATTGACATCGTTTTTAGATTAAATTAATCTAATCTCAGATTAGAAAAATCACATAAAAACACATATAAACACCTAACTAGGAATAATGCACTATGACGCCAAGAATATCAATAGCTATTTCAGCGCCTTATGTCACTGTTGATGAATTTGCCCGTGTATCAGGCATGAATCCTCGCACAGTAAAAAAATATATTAGTGAAGGCAAGCTTCCTATCCGTAAAAAGCAAATCACAGGCAAGTACGACCGCTCTACAACTTTTATCAATATGGTGGCTTTAACCCTTGAGGGAGCTAAAGCCTTTAATCCTGAGTTAAATATTAAAGAGGAATAAGTAATGAGCCACGCAATCTATTTAAGCCCAAAGTCGGCTAATAAGTCGACTTTAATTTATATCCAGACTAATAGACACAATCCGAAAGGCTATATCGAAAAGTCAAACGGGCAAGTAATCAAGTTGCATAAGAAGTTAATTGCGAATTAATCAAGTGAACAGATAAAAAGGGGGAAAAGTAAACATGAATTTATCAAGTTATGATGTAGACCGTATAAAAAATGCCATTTTTAAGAATGCGGAGAATTCGCAAAATCATCCGTTTGTTATTGCAACTTGGTTAATTGAAGCGATTGGGTTTATTAATTATTTTCAGGACCAGATTGAAGAACCGCCGAAAGAGTCTTAACAAATACAGCGATATCCTTGGCAGCTTTTAATTTTGCATTATTTGTAATAACTGCAACATGATCGCTAGCAAGTAAGGCTTTGGTTAATTCAACTGCAAATTTATCAGCATTATCTTTTTCCATACTTAATTCCTCTTTTTTGTTGGGGGATTTGATTATAACAGGTTCTTTTTTTGTTGGGGAACAAAAAAAGAAGTGCGAGGCTAGGCGCACTCAATCCTAGCCATTGCAGGGGGGGTTACATGAACACAATACAAATTAATCAAACCATTGAACCACGCAGTCTATTGCGTGAGTTTCACCAAATATTAAGCAATAAGCGCAGTTTAGCCCGTTCTGCTTTTAACAATTTAAAGCCAGGGCAAAAACGTTTACTGCTGAACGCATCAGGCATCGAACTGCGTAAAACAACAATTTATAACTCAGATAGTCAATTTACTCATGCTTGGCAAATGCAATATGACAATCTGACAGATAACGAAGTCGACGACCTGAAAAAGGGTTTACGTCGGTTGCAAGCAATTATTGATGCATTCGCATTATGTGAAGAAGAAGATTTTAAAAAAGAAACCAAAAAGGTGGCATAAATGAAAATGACAGCATTATCGGGCGATGCATTATTGCAAGCCTTAAATCAGGCAAAAGAAGAAACAAAAAGCGGACTTTGTGACGTATTTACGGCAAAGCTGGAACGACTAGCTACACATATCCGCACCAACTACTTAACACCGACCGAATCGGCGGAGCTGTTAGAGCAAGAAGCCGAAGCAATACGCAATCAACATTATGAGAACCAGAACTGATGCGTGATGTTATCGACCGAGCCAATGATATTGCTCAATTAGAGCTTGATAACTTGATTGCAAAAAGAAAAGTTTACACCGGCAAATCATCACTTTATTGCTGTGAATGTGGCGAGCCGATACCTGAGGCACGGCGTGAAGCTGTGCCAGGTTGTAGTTTGTGTGTTTATTGTCAGCAAATTTCAGAAGCAAAAGGTAAGCACGGGCAATAAATTATCAATAAAGGAGAAAACAGATGTTTGATAAATTTAAAAATAATGCTCACAAAAGCATCATTGTAGACGAGCATACATTCGAGCTAGTTGCGGCTTACGGAGTGCGAGCAATTAGCGTTTCTAAAGAACAATCACGGGAATTAACTGCCGGAGCAACTTTTGCTATCACATGTCACGATGCAGTAATTATTTGCGAGGTTGATGGTTCATACGATTCAAACGTTGAAAATAGTACAAATGTTATTGAATTTGAATTAAATCAATAATCAATCGGGGCAATCAGCCCCAAATCTTTAAGGCTCAAAAAATGTGTGTAGAAAAGTCTTTTTTAAAATGGGTCGGCGGTAAAGGTCGGCTTATTCCTCAATTATTACCTCACTTGCCAGACGGCAAGCGGCTAATAGAGCCGTTTGTTGGGGCGGGTAATGTGTTTATCAATACAAATTATAGTAGCTATATACTAGCTGATAAAAACCGTGATTTAATTAATGTTTATCGATGGTTGCGTGATGATTTAGCGGGATTAATAAATACTACTCAATCATTATTTGATAGTAATATCGATTTTTATGAAATTCGCTGCCGCTTTAATTGCAATATAACGCAACCATTCACATTAGAGCGTGCTGCTGAGTTTATCTATTTAAATCGCCATTGCTTTAACGGTGTTTGCCGTTATAACCAAAAAGGTGAGTTTAACGTGCCGCATGGCAAATATAAAAAGGTTTACTTCCCAAAAACTGAACTAATCGCATTTAGCAATAATCTGATCTCCGTCCCAGTTACATTAATGGCGGCAGACTTTAGAGCGGCGATCGAAATGGCCGAGGATGGCGACGTTATTTATTGCGATCCGCCGTACATTTCAGGAACTAAAAACGATATTTTTACTGGCTACACTCCCCATAAGTTCAATTACCCAGTTACAAAATTGTTACGTGATTTACTGGTTCATGCCGTTAGACGTGGAGCAACTGCGATCGTATCAAACAGTAACAACACTATAGTAAAGGGTATTTTTAGTGATTTCGAAATCTACGAAATCGACGCACCTCGTTCAGTTGCGGCAAATGGCAATCGTCAGCCAGCAAAAGAGATTATTGGCGTGTTAACGCCGGATATGATTTAACAATAAGGATGAAAAACTATGAAAAACAAACAGATGAACAATAAAGCGCAAGCTAATGACAAACTTAAATATATTGCAAAATATGAACATAAACATGGCCGCACAGATGAAAGCGACCATTTGAGAAAAATTATCTTAGGGATGCACAAATAAACTATCGTATTTATGCGGGGTTAAATCATCTTTATATAAATCGATAAGCCCCAAACGAGTAATACTTTGAACTAAATCCAAATATGAACCGAGGCCATAAGATATGATTTTTCGATATACAACACCATCTTCATTTTGTATTCCAATAACCATTGGGTTGCCGCCAAGACCTCTTGCATCAACTTGTTCAATGATTTTGGTTATTTCACTATCAATTTTACTAATTGCAACGCCTTTAATGTATTTATCTTCCATATTGGCTACCTTTTTTGTTATGTATTTTTAAATACAGTATAACATACAAGATTAGAGAAAATCACATGACCACAATCACGCAAAACCTACCAATATTAAGTGATAGAGTTAAACACGCCCTGCTTTCTGGTATGCGTGATTTTTACGATACGGTCGGCAAGTTTTTACCAAATAAAGAAGTTATCAGAACGCCAGTTAATCCACATGCATTATCACCTAAAATGCCACAAGGGCTTTCATATAGTGAAATAAAGTTATGGCAAGTAGATACCGAAGATCATAATTTTAGAGCTAATTATTTTTCTGGTTTGCCAGATTTTTTAAGTAGCTATTTTGCAAATGAATACATCAAATTATTTCAAACAAAAAGCCGAAAAGCCGCCAATACATTTTTGCGTAAAACACTTGGCGGTAATATTAAATCAAGGCTTGATTTGGTTAATAAACAATATGAATTTATTAAACCAAGCGCACTATCTATTAACTTTTCTGCTGAGTTTGAGAACTTGCCTATATTTGGCAGAGAGCGAATTGCTGAACTTAGCGTAGAAATAGCCCGTTATATAGATAAACTTATACAACACTTATTAGCAGATCATGAGTTTTGTTTATCTGCCAATGAGGTTAATCAGCTTGGGCTTGAGTATCAACTTTATAAATCTGTTTTAAATGAACTTGATGGCATCAATATGGTACCGCCCTACTTTGCCGATTATAAAAATGGAAAGTTAACCAATGAAAATATTGTTAGAGCGTTGGCAAAATTAACCAATGAGGATTGGTGGTATAACAAGTTAAAAACCCGTCGAGATTTTCAACATGAACATTTAGCCATTGCAGTTGGGCAAGTACAAAAGAAAGCTACCCCGTATGCCAGTCAATCTTGCCAATCAGAATGGAAAGAACAAAAGCGACGCAATAAAAAATATTTAGAACAAATGGCAATTGAAAATCAAGAAACTGGCGAACAAATAGCACTTGATTTGCAGGTATATAAATCGATTTCCAATCCAGCTATTCGTCGTGCTGAGCTAATGACCCGCATGAGGGGCTTTGAAGATTTGGCTGATGAAATGGGGTATACCGGTGCATTTATTACACTAACGGCCCCTTCAAAATACCATAGCGCCTACTCAAAAGGTGGATTTGTCGAAAACTGGCAAGGTAATAATCCACGTGAAACCCAAGCCTATTTGTGTAAAGTATGGTCAAGGATTCGAGCAAAGCTCAATCGTGAAGATATTAAGTTTTTTGGCTTCCGCGTCGCAGAACCTCATCACGACGGCACACCTCATTGGCATATTTTAGTTTTTATGCGTCCCGAAGATTTGCAAACAGCTTTTAAAGTAATGTGGATCTATGCCATGGATGAAGACGGACAAGAAAAAGGGGCCGCAAAAAACCGCTTTGAATTTACCATGATCGATAAAGAAAAAGGCTCAGCAACTGGCTACATTGCTAAATATATTTCTAAAAATATTGATGGTTATGCGTTGGATAATGAAGTAGATGATGAAACTGGCGAAAACTTAAAAGAAACATCTAAAGCTGTTACTGCATGGGCAAGCCGTTGGAAAATACGCCAATTCCAACAATTAGGCGGCGCACCTGTCACCGTTTGGCGGGAACTACGAAGATTAAAAAGCCAAAAAGTGGAAGATAAAATTATCGATCCTGTTTTAGCGTCCGCTGATATTGGTGATTGGGCCGCATATACTAATCACCAAGGTGGTCCAATGGTTTTGCGCAAAGATTTAAAAGTTAGGCTATCTTACGAAGAAGAATTGAATCAATATGAGGAAGTAATTAAAAAAATAAAAGGCGTATTTTCACCATTATCGGGGCTAACGTCCTTTATTTGCACAAGGCTTATTAAATGGAAAATAGTTAAGAAAGAAAAAACAAGCAAGGACCTTGACCTTAAAAAACGTGCGGCACGCACGCCTTGGAGTTCTGTCAATAACTGTACGCAGGTTAAAAAATCATCGCTAGACGATCAGCGTGAAGAAATTAGAAAACAGTTAAAAATAATCGGTCTGCCTGACGATAATTTCACTGTGAACCGGCTTTATTTACGTGAAAGTATAAAAATCAGCCACAATCAATATTTAAAATTAGATAACACTTTAAACGGTGTACATCTCATCGTTAGCAATTCGCCAAGTCGGCCTAGAAAGCCCGTTAAAAATGATTTTGTTGAGTTTTATTTTTAGCTTTATATTGTTTTATGTAATAAAATCATGCAACTAGACATTGATCACATTTTTTTACTTTTTTCTTGCTAAAAAATTACTGTATAAATATACTGTATATAAAAACAGTGAGGTATTAGAAATGGACGAATTAGAAAAAGCAAAAAAAGTAGAGAGAGCTGAATTACTTATCCGTGTTGTAACAGAATCCGAACATCTAACAGAGCGTGATAAAGATATCACACTATTTTGGATTCGTGATTTATTGGAACCTTTAAAAGAATTTGTCACTAATAATAACGAGATAAAAAATTAAATTTACTGTAATATTGTCCGACTATTTTTATCTTATAGGCAAAAAATGATTAATAATTTTACTCCGCTAATTCGGTTACCCAAAGATGAAGAAAAACGTTTTTCAGAATTTATTAAAGCAAAAAGAAAAGAATTGATTCTTCCACCAAAAGAAACAACTACGATTGCAAGAAATAACCACCATGATTTTATAAATAAATTGCTTGAAAATGGAAGAATTTCAGAGGCAATTGTACAGTTGAGAGAATTATCTTACGATGAATTTTTAAAACAAGAATCAATTTTTAATGGCGAAATTTTGAAGGAAATTGCTAATATTTTTGATGCTCCTAAAAATTTATTAAATAAAATTAGTGATGAATTATTAACACTATCTGGTGTGTCAAAAGAGGATTTTTATACTCGCTTAAATCAGTTATTTGGTGTTTATTCTGGTTATATAAGTCCATATATTTATCAGCTTTGCTTAAGTAACACACAATCAAGAAGATCTCGTGCAGGAAAAGTATTTGAAGGTATAATTTATTCATTATACGATTATTTTGGATATTCTTTTGAGTCACAAGCTAATATTGGTAAAAAAGCCTTTGATAATCTTGGATTAGGTAAAGTCGTTGATTCCATTCTTCCAAGCGTTGAGGCATTTAAAAAATTAAGAAATAGAACTATCGTCGGGTCAATGAAAACAACTTTAAGGGAACGTTGGCAAGAAGTAGTTGAAGAAATTCAACGTTCTAATTTGCCAAATATTTATTTATTAACTGTTGACGATGATATTTCTGAAAGCAAAGCAGAACAAATGGGACAACATAATATTATTATTGTTGTTTTAAATTCTGTCAAAATATCTAAAAAATTAGCATCTAGACATAATGTTATAGATTTTGAAACTTACTTCAACAGGGACATCCCTAGTGTATTAAGTTATTGGATTGATAATTAAATTTTATGAAAATTATAGATTTATTCGCCGGTATTGGTGGCATACGTTTAGGTTTTGAGTTGGCATCTAATAATATTGAATGCGTATTTACATCAGAAATAGATCAGCATGCTATAAAAACATATGTTGAAAATCATGGTAATGAAAATATTTTTGGTGATATAACCATGATTAGTGAAGAGGATATTCCTGAGCATGATATTTTATTAGCAGGTTTTCCCTGTCAGCCATTTTCTCAAGCTGGACTAAAAAAAGGTTTCTCAGATACAAGAGGAACGTTGTTTTTTGATATCGAACGTATTTTACTTAAACGAAAACCTAAAGCTTTCTTGCTAGAAAATGTAAAGCAACTAAAAGGACATGACAAAGGTAATACATTAAAAACTATTCTGATGCATTTAGAACAGGCCGGTTATAAAGTCTATTATGATGTTTTAAAAGCTAGAGATTTTGGCATTCCTCAGAATAGAGAACGAATTTATATCATTGGTTTTCTTGACCATGCAGTTCAATTCTCTTTTCCTGAACCGCTGAATAAACCGACAAAAGTTGGTGATATCTTGGAAAAGAATGTTGATCAAAAATACACTATTTCCGATAGACTGTGGGCTGGACATCAGAGGCGAAAAATTGAAAATAAAGCCAAAGGTAAAGGATTTGGTTATAGCCTCGTCAATTTTGATTCCGAATATACTAATACAATTTCTGCTAGGTATTATAAAGATGGAAGTGAAATTTTAATCGAGCAAAAAAATAAAAATCCTAGGAAATTAACACCTAGAGAAGCAGCAAGATTACAAGGATTTCCTGAAAATTTTAAAATCCCCGTATCTGATGTACAAGCATACAAACAATTCGGAAATAGTGTATGCGTTCCAGTAATAAGAGCTATTGCAAAAAATATGATACTAGCAATGCAAAAGTAAATGCACACCTACACTGCACGAAAATGAAAGATCTAAAAAGAATCACGGATCGCTAAAGCCCTTATACTAGGGCTTCTTTTGTGATGTTTGCAACTTTGCACAATTTCCCACACTTTTAACGTGGGGGTGACGTGGGGTTTCTCTGGCGCAATAACTTTTAGCTAGGGTCAGATCAAAAAATCAAATATAACCCACCAAAAACGCTCATAGTAAAGCGTTCTCAAAATCTGTGAACAGCTATGTGTAAAATAAAAATCGCTTCTCTATGCGCTTTATAGTTAAAATTAAATTTTTAAATATTACATTTAGTTAGCTGAATTGTATATATATGTTAATAACAAAAAAAAGCCCCTTTCGGAGCTTTCATTTGTTTGATTATGTGATTAAGTCAAGCTACATTTAATTCAAGACGCTTACCCAAAGCAGACAATGCTTTACTGATCGTATCGATTTTTGTTGCATGCTCTAAATTAACAATACGTTGCACTTCTTGAGGTTTTACGTGAATACGTTTTGCTAGCTCGACGTTAGAAATATTCTGTTCAACCATTTCATTAAGTAAAAGCACTTTGGCAAAAATACTCACGGGTAATTCAATTAAATATTCCCCTTTTTTAGCCTTACTTGGTAATGGAACGGTGCGATGATCTTCAAAATAAAAATCCATACTTGTTACTAATGCATCTTGAGCCATATCTAACGCATCTTGCAAATCATCACCACAAGTAATTGCTTCAGGAATATCCCTAAATGTTACTGTATAGCCATCATCTTCTTTAGTTAGTTTTGCAGGATAAAACATAATAACCTCTTTTAAAGAAAAGCCCCCTTACGAGGGCTTTAGTTATTTTAGATTTAGTTGCTTTTTGATTGCTATCATTGTACCGTTTTTTAACTCCTTGCTAGGATGTCTTGGCATTGTTGATTGCTTTCCGTTGTAATAAAGTTTCAGGTGATTACTTCCTTGCTTTACTTCAACACCTTGAGCAACTAACCATCTTAAAAACTCACTTTGTTTCATTATTGCTCCGTGCTGTTTTAAGACAGTTAAATAATAAACAAAAATGTTTATTATTTCAATCTAAAAATAAACATTTTTGTTTATTTTTATTCAAGCAGATATGGATTAAATTTAACTACCTCCTCACCCATCCAGTCATTAAGCTGTAAAAACCTATCTTGCAACGGTTTAATTTCATTACGAGCAAACACTTTAGAGGCTTTTTCAGGATCACCAAATCCACCCGTATTTTTTGGAGTAATTCCCATCAGTGACGGTGGAACTCGGTGCGCTGTCAAAATATCATCTTGGCTAACTGATTTGATATCTGCAAAATTATCTTTAGCGGCCACTTCTCCAACGGGTATCAGTTTTAATCCATCTGGCTTACCGTTTGGTGAGTACATGAGCAAATTGCGGAAGTTGCCTGGTCCACGGCTGCTTTGCAATGCTTTCTTTAATTCTTCAATATCTTTTTCGTTATGTGATGGATTAGACAAATATAAAATAAACCCTGCATGCGAACCATTTTTATAATAACGTTGACGGAATACGGTAGCCGAGTTATCAAGCCAAACCGAATTAATGGCGGCTAAATATTCAGGTAATCCGTAAATCTCTTGATTTATATCAGGTGCTAGCATATGCCAAACTGAACCTTTTTTAAATTTATGTTCTTCCCAATATTTATCAATATACCAATATTCGTTTTCTTCAACACCTCGCCGTGTGTATTTCGCCAGTGTTGGTTTTAGCCCCTCGGTTTGCTTTAGCATATTTGTTCGTTTTTCGAGATAGCAGTTACCCAATATTAAAAAATCATTAGCAATGCGTTCGAATGCCTGACGTGATAAGTATTTATGAGGAATAAAAGTACTGGTTAAGATATTTCGTTTAACGTATATCGGGCTGCTATGATATGACGATGAACTAAAGGTATTGGCTAGCGTATCAAAATTAACTGGCGGTTCATACCAATTGCCGCACGATGTGCATTGTAAATAACTTAATAAGTCTTTGGCATCGGCTAAAGGCTCACGATCGCCAAATGTAAAACACTCTACTTTTTCTTTTTGTTGTGTTAATTCTGTCATGACTAAAATACTCCCATAAATCCGCTGTTGCTGTTAGCTCCGCTAATACTTTCTAGCGGTTCGTTATAAATTGCGTGCATGGTTGCCCATGCAATATCGGCATGTGATACATCTTCATTACGATCAGCCACATACGTTACATAACGTTGACTGGCCGTTAATGTCTTTCGAATTGCCATAAATGATTGGGCTAAGTCTGTCCAACCTGCATCAAACTCTAAACGCTGACGCCTGATCACATCTTGCATTTTTAAAATTAGCCTTTGTTTAATCTCAATTGAATATTTAAATGCCACTACAGCAGGATAAAATTGCTTAACTAACTGATAAACACCCTCACCTAGCCCGGTGGCATCTATACCAATGTAGGTAACGTTATAGCGTTCGGTCATTTTTCGAATGGCTTCGGCTTGTGTGGCAAAGTCCATACCTGTCCATTGATGCTTTTCAATGACTCGGAATTTTCCACCCTCAACCAATGGCGGTGAAACAACAACGCACCCAGCACTATCACCCGTATGTGACGGGTCATAGCCGATCCATACTGGCCGCTCACCAAGTGGGCGCATTGCAAATGGCTTATAATCATCCCAAATATCCCAAGAATCGACCATACACGGTTGTAAACTCGATAGCGGAAAAACTGATGATGAATCATCAATAAAATTACATAAAAATAAATTAGCGAACTCATCGGGGCTATATTCTAGTTTTAGTTGATTAATATCGAATAAATCAAATCCCAATTGCTCGGCATCTTCAATAGTAACAATCTGCCGCCATTGTCCATCAGCACATAATTTGCCATTTTTTAAAGCTTGATGAGAAATATCAACATTAATACGTTGCTCTTTTCTACGTCCCTTATTAAATAGCTCGCCAGTCCAGAATTTATACGCTTCATGATTAATGCTGGAAGGCGTTGAAAAGTAAGTTTGTCGCCAACGTTTTTGGCTCGACATACCAGATGCAACTTTACGCAATTCTAAAAATTTATTAATCCAAAAATATTCATCCAGATATAAATTACCATGATAACTTTGTGCCGTTTTAGAGTTGGTACCTAAAAAGTAAAGGCGAGCGTCATTATGCGGAAAGTGGATAACTTCCCCTTTCAGATCCATATCGATACCGTGGAAAAAATCAATAATATATTGCCGAAATTGAAATGCTTGTGATTTTGATGCGGATAAAAATATCTGATTACGCCCAGTATTCACAGCATCAACCGCCCCTTCCTGCGCAAAAAACATAGTTGCCCCAATTTGGCGTGATTTATTTATGTTTCTAATGCGATTTTGCATACCAGCCCGATACCAAACTTTTTGATGCTCATATAAGCCATCATTAAATAGTTCGTTAATTTTTTCGATCTGCTCATCAGTTAAAAGATTGGTTTTAGGCTTTTGCTTCGGCTTGGCATTACGGTTGGCAATATTAGGGTTTAAATCAACTTCATTACCGCCGTTTTGATATTTTTCAATTCTGGCTGTACGTTCTAGCTGACGGCTAAGTAAATCAATCTCTTTAAAATCTTTGCCTTCTTTATTTGGCTTGATAACAAGATGGATTAATTGCGCTTCAAGAACGCCGTTAACCCTATCCAATACGGTTGACTCATCCCACCTATCACGCCGTTTCCAGCTATGGATAGTATTAATATTTTCATTCAACAATTCAGAAATACGGCTAATACGATACCCAGCCCAATACAGCGATCTGGCCGCTTTTCTTGGATCGGTATTATCGCTAATTAAATGATCTAATAAATTGACGTTTACCATGTGTTCTCCTTTAGTAACGCCAATTTACCTATGATTTTTGTTTTTTTATGTTTGTTCTGGTTGTAAAACTCTAATTTACAAGTTGCCCCAATTGCTCTCTTTTGTTTGTCAATTCAACATAAGGCAAAACAATCAGCTAAGGATTACAACAATGGGCACAGAAGTTAAAAAGTCAAAAAAAATTAAATCAAAATGGTTTCGTGTTGCGGTCGAAGGTGCTACCACCGACGGCCGTAAGATCCAAAAAGAATGGATCGAGCAAATGGCAGAAAATTATAATCGTGATGTTTATGGTGCACGTATCAATTTGGAACATATCAAAGGTTATTCACCTGATAGCCAATTTAAACGCTATGGCGATGTATTAGCATTACGAGCCGAAGAAATCAAAACCGGTCCATTAGCAGGAAAGCTAGCATTACTTGCACAAATTGAACCAACTGATGAACTCATTGAGCTTAATAAAGCTAAGCAAAAAGTTTATACCTCTATTGAAGTTAATGCCGAATTTGCTGACACAGGCAAAGCTTACCTTGTTGGTCTTGCTGTCACTGACGACCCTGCAAGCCTTGGTACCGAATTTTTAGAGTTCAGTGCAAAAGCAAGCGTTAACCCGTTAGCTAGCCGTAAACAATCACCAAATAACCTTTTCACCGTTGCCGAAGAAACAGTGATCGACTTTGAAGAGGTGGATCCCCAAAGTGATACCGCTTTTAGTGCCATGTTAGATCGCCTAACAGGTTTATTTAAAAGTAAATCAGAAAAAGACTCTACTAAGTTTGTACAACTTGGTGAGATTATCGAACAGTTCGCAACAGCGACAACTGAACGCTTTACTAATCTTGATGCCAAAATTGTTGAATTAACCAACGAACTTACCAAAGTAAAAAAACAAAATACTGAGCTTGTCGAGCTATTGAGTGAACTTCCTGAATCGCCAGAACGTCCAATTTCGGCGGGCGGCTCCATGGATATTGAAACCGACTGCTAAAAGCAGACGATTAAAACCAACGATAACAAACAAATAAGATTAACCGAATTAGGAAACCCATAATGAGAAATGAAACCCGAAAGTTATTTAATGGATTTAAACACCGCATTGCACAGCTTAATGGCATTGATGATGCCAGTGAAAGTTTTGCTGTCAATCCAGAGGTAAACCAGACATTAGAAAAACGCACCCAACAATCATCTGAATTCTTAAGTAAAATTAACTTTGAATTTGTTGATGCCCAAGAAGGTGAAAAAGTTGGCGTTGGTGTAACAGGCACAACAGCCAGTACAACCGATACCACAGCACAAGAACGTGAAGCTGTAGATATCTCAGATCTAAACCAATTCAGTTACCGTTGTGAACAAACCAATTACGATACATCAATTCGTTATGCAAAATTGGATGCATGGCGCCACAAAAAGAACTTTCAAACCCTTTTGCGTGATGCCCTAATTAAACAAAAAGCATTAGATCGGATTATGATTGGATTTAATGGTACCCATCGTGCACCAACTTCCAATAAAACCACATACCCTTTACTGCAAGATGTAAATAAAGGCTGGTTACAACATTACCGAGAAGATGCACCTGAAAGAGTAATGAACGAAGGTACAGTAACACCAGGTAAAATTATTATTGCCAGCAACGGTGGTGACTATAAAAACCTTGACGCATTAGTCTATGATGCCGTTGAAAACTTAATCGATCCAGTTTATTCAGAAGACACCGATCTAGTTGTTATTTGTGGTCGTGGATTACTTCATGATAAATACTTCCCTATTGCTAACGAAGCAGATAAGAACACCGAAAAAGTAGCAGGTCAAATCTTACTTGCTAAAAAATCAATTGGTGAATTACCAGCATACCGAGTGCCCTACTTCCCTAAAGGAGCAATGCTAATTACATCCTTTAACAATTTAGCTATCTATATTCAAAATGAAACAGCTCGCCGTCAAATTATTGATAACCCTAAACGTGATCGCATTGAAGACTTCCAATCTGCCAACGAAGCCTTTGTTGTAGAACGTTATGATGCCGGTTGTTTAATTGAAAATATTGAAGTCAGATAAGGGAAAGATAGATGATATCACCAGCACAAAAGTTTTTACAAAAACATTACGCTCAAAAGGAGCGTAATACAGACAACCTGCGAGCAATCAACGCTTACGAAATGATGCTAGCCAAGCTAAATAACGATCGTATTCGTTTAAAAAAATTTCAATCAACGGAAGCAAAAATTGAGCTTAAAAAGCAACTTATTCCCGAATACATGGATTGGATTAACGGCGTGCTTGAGTCTGATAATGCTCAGCAAGATGATGTTTTTATGCGTTTAATGGTATGGATGATTGACACCAAACAATTTGAGCTTGCCTACCCGCTTGCTGAGCATGCATTAAAACACAATTGGGTTACACCCGATGAGTACCAACGCCAAACCGCCACACTAATTACCGAAGAATTAGCTAATACAACGCTAGCACAAATTAGCAATAAGCAAACAGTTAACGCTGATGTTTTGCTTAAATTTGCCGAATTAGTGGCTGATAAAGATATGTTTGATCAGGTCAGAGCAAAATTAAATAAAGCTATTGGCTATGTGTTAAAAGAAACACAGCCAGAGCAAGCTTTAGGCTATTTAAAACGAGCACTTGAACTTGACGAAAGTTCAGGCGTAAAAACAGCTATTAAAGAATTAGAAAAGGCCTTAAATAAGGCGGATTCTTAACTGGGTGAACCCTCACACCTCGGCGGCACAAAAGCAATAAATGTATTTTACACATTAGCGCTTTTGTCCACCGCCGATCAACAAAGGTAAATTATGAACGACTTTACTGCTATCGCAAGCGCTAACGAAGCTGACAATCTCGAAATCAGTAATATTTCGTTTTTTCCAGCAATTAATATCAGTGATGTTCGAAAAACTCAACGGCTAGACGGTACCGTCACAACAGAGCGATTAAAAACAGCAATTGCCAGTGCAATTATTGCAGTGAATGACGACTTATATAACTGGCGGCTAACAAAGCAAGCGGCAGGTATTACATCGATTAACGATCTAAATGATGAGCAAATTAATGGTGAATCAAAATATTTGATTTTATACAAGCATGCGGTTTATTCATGGGCAAACGCCTTATTGAATGAACAGTACATTAATTTTGATGCAACAGCAAAAGCCAAAGGCGACATTGAACCTAACATCGAAAGTGTGGGCAACTTATACCGCAATGCACGTTATGCCATTCGTGACATTTTAGGTAAATCACGATCGACCATGGAATTAATTTAATGATTGTTTATGCAATGCAAAATGAAACCGTTGACGCATTGGCGTATCGAGTTTTTGGCAAAACTAAAGGGATTGTTGAAATTATTTACCAACAAAACCCAACACTTTGTGAACTGCCAGCAACACTCCCCATGGGTACCGCCGTAAATGTGCCTGAAGTGGTGCCAGAGCCAGAAAAAAAACGCTTAAATTTATGGGATTAACCGAATGACAGAACCAACTACAACAACCTTCACCGCAGTGATTAGTGCATTTTCAATATCAATGATTTATCCCAATATTGAAAATGGCATTATTTTAGGCGCACTGTGTGGATCAATCTTACTGGTAATTAGTGAAGAGCATATCTCGGTTCTTCGTCGCACCATTCTATTTTTTATATCGTTTGTGCTTGGAATATTGTTGGCCGAAATAACATTATATTTACTAATACCACTTTTTCCATCCAACATTCAAACCAAGGTACCGCTTGGTCTTGGTGCGTTAGTGGCATCAGCGGTAAGTGTCAAACTACTTCTTTGGTTAATTAAAAAGTTTGATGATCCATCTGATTTATTGGATAAATTTAAAGGGGGAAAACCATGATAACCCTTAACGCTTTTCTTTGTTTATTAATTGCTATTCGATTATTTACCTTTGATCGTGAAAATTGCCAATACAAAGCCAAATATAGCTGGCTAGCATGGCTAATGATTACATCAAGTGCATCAGTATTTTTATTCTCATCTTTCGGTTTATTAAGCCGTGCTTACTGCGCTCAGGTAGTTATGAATATAGCACTGCTGATCTGCTTTTTAAAAAGCAAAGGCAACATTGGCACGCTTTGCCGTTCTCCAAATCAACATCAGCATCATAAGAGGTTAAATAAATAATGATAACAACTGAACAATTGCAAAATGTGGCTAATAAGCTAGAAGTTGAGCTGGCTATGGTACAAGCAGTAACCAAAGTTGAAGCTCGCTCATCAGGTATTAAAAACGGCTTGCCCGTAATTCTATTTGAAAGGCATATCTTTTACCGTCAGCTTAAAAAGCATGGCTTTGATGCAGAAAAATTAACAAATACTTATCCAGATTTAGTCAACTCAATTGCTGGTGGTTATTTAGGTGGTGCTCGTGAAAACTATCGGCTAACGCTGGCCAAACAAATTGATATTGATTCGGCAATTGAAAGTGCAAGTTGGGGCTTATTTCAGATTATGGGCTTTCACTGGCAACTACTTGGTTATGAATCAGCTCAACAATTTGAACAATGTATGACAGAAAGCGAAGTAATGCAGTTAGATGCGTTTTACCGCTTTATTTCTCATAAATCGAATTGCAAGCTATTACAAGCAATGAAAAATAACGATTTTTCAACGTTTGCCAAACTTTACAACGGTCCAGCTTATAAAAAAAACAGTTATGACACAAAACTCAAAGAGACGTACGAAAGCTATGCAAAATCTACTAAAAAATAAATTGTTACCGTGGTTGCTATTCCTGCTCTGTTTATCGTTTGGCTATTTACGAGATCAACTATTAAGCACCAAAAATAAACAATTACAGGCAAGCAATCTACAACTTCAAGACGACAAGCAAGAATTGATCGAAATCATTGATTATAAAAACAATGAATTGCTTAACCTTAGTGATCAATATCAAGCAAACGAACAAAAACTAATAGAACAAAAAAATCAACTGCAAGCAGTTGATACGTTAAATCGTCAATATCAACAACAGTTGGAGCAACTTATCAATGAAAATAAACAATTACGTATGTGGTCTGATACTGATTTGCCTGATGTTATTAAGCGGTTGTACGCACGGCCAGAAATCAAAGGAAGTACAGATTATCAAAACTGGCTGTCCAGCCGTAACGCCTTGTTATCTTCCCATGAATAATTTAAAGCAGAACCGCTCATTAATTGACGACAATCAAGCCATCTTAACGGCATGGCATCAATGTGCGGTTCAAGTCGAAATGATTTATCAATGCCAACAGGAGCAGCATGAAAAAAATTAATCAACTTCGAAAAGTACTTGAAGACAATAATTTATTTATCAAAAACAATCCCGATAAATTACATATATTTGTGGATGACGGTGACATAACAGCAACGGCTGCCAAATCATTAAGTTTTGAGTATGAGTACAAAGTTAATTTAATCATTACTGACTATGAACAACCCATTGATTATTTGATTGTACCAATAATGAGTTGGATGTATATCAATCAGCAAGAATTTATGGCAAACCCTGAACTAAGAAAAGGTGCCATTAAATTTGAAATTGAGCAATTAAACAATAATACAACCGATGTCAGTATTGAACTGAAATTGACAGAGCGTGTTATTGTAAAAAAAGGAAGCAACGGATTGGAATACAAACACATTACCGACGAACCACCCATAGATATGCGTCCTGATTGGGTTAATGAAATATGGCCGACGAATTAAATAAATTACATGAGTATGCAAACGGCATACTCACTCAACTAAATAACAGTAATCGCACCAAATTAGCGCGTGAAATTGCTAAAAAACTACGGGAAAGTAACCGTAAACGTATTACAGCCCAGAAACAGCCAAACGGCACCTCTTTTGAACCTAGAAGACCACAGGCGTTTCGAAAAAAAACGGGAAAGATTCGCCGTAAAATGTTTACCAAGCTACGAACAACTAAATATCTACGCATATCAGCAAACAGCAACTGCGCTACCGTAAAATTTATTAATTCGGTATCTCGTATAACACACATTCATCATTACGGATTACGTGCACGAGTAAATAAAAAAGATGATTGGACCATTAAATATCCGTCCAGAAAGTTGCTTGGCTTCAATCAACACGACTATAACATAATTGAGCAAATCACTATCGCCCACTTGGCTAGTAAGTTGTAAAAATCAATTTTACAAGTCGATAAGCTTTATTGTTTACCTATAAATAATAATGATAGCGCTATGCAAAATTATCACCCTGCCGACCTAGTCGATATATTACGAAAAATTGAAAACCTGATCCGCCAAGGCGTTGTTTGTCAAACCAAAGGCGATCGGGTAAAAGTGCGTTCTGGCAAATTGGTTACTGCCTGGTTACCATGGTTTACTCACCGTGCAGGTAAAAGCCGATCGTGGTGGCGCCCTTCTATTGGTGAACAGGTTTTTATATTAAGTCCAAATGGTAATCTTGAACTTGGTTGCGTATTACCAAGCCTTTATTGTAATGATAACCCTGCGCCATCAACTTCAGAAGATGCTTATTTAGTAACATTTCCAGACGGTGCAACATTTGAATATGAACCGAAAAACAGCAGTTTAACCATAAAAGGCATAAAAACTGCTGTTATTGAAGCAAGTGAACAAATCACCGCTAAAGCGGGTACCAAAATCCACCTTGATACACCACTTGTTGAATGTAGTGATCATGTGACATTTAAATCATTTAGCGCAACAGGTGGCAGTGCTAGCGGTAATACTGGTGTATTAACTGGAAACGTAATTCATCAGCAAGGCAAATTGTCATCAAACGGGGTTGTACTTGATACGCATAAACATAATGGAGTCAAAGCTGGTGGCGATCTAACTGGGGGACCTCAAAAATGAGTTATATCGGAATGAATTGCCAGAACGGTCGAACTATTACTGATATGGATCACATTAATCAATCAGTTAAAGATATTTTAACAACACCGATAGGCTCACGCGTAGAACGCCGTGATTATGGTTCATTTTTATTTTTGCTTTTAGACAACCCAAACACCGAAGCAACCAGATTGCGTGTCATTTCAGCGACAGTCATGGCATTAAATCAATGGGAACCACGTATAAAACTAGATGCTGTAGACGTTTTTGCCGATAAAGAAAAACTGATAATGCAATTAACAGGCTCACGCACAGACAAACCTAATCAAACTTTTACCAGTGATATAGAGATCGCAACATGGCCACGTTAACTGATTTATCAAAACTACCTGCACCAGATATTATCGAGTCACTAGACTTTGAAGCTTTATTTGCTCAACGTAAAGAAAAGTTTATATCGCTATATCCAGCAGATCAACAAAATGAAGTGGCAAAAACATTGCAATATGAAAGTGAGCCAATCGTTAAGCTACTACAAGAAAGCACGTATTATGAGTTAATTATACGCCAGCGTATAAACGAAGCATCGCACGCATTAATGATTGCCCACGCTAAAGGCAATGACTTAGATAATCTAGGGGCTAACTTTCATGTTTATCGCTTAATCATTCAGCACGAAGATAATACAGTCACGCCATCAATCCCCGAAATAAAAGAATCAGATAGCGATTTTAGAATGCGAATTCAAGCCGCATTTGAAGGTTTATCCGTTGCTGGTCCTCGTGCCGCTTATGAGTTTTATGCTCGCAGTGCTGACGGTCGAGTATTAGATGCCGCCGCCGAAAGCCCCGCACCTGCTTGCGTAACTCTCGCCATTCTATCTCGTGAGAATAATGGTATAGCCAGTAGCGATCTTATTCGTATTGTTGCCGATGCTGTCAATCAAGATAATCGTCGCCCTATTGCCGATCGTGTCACGGTTAAATCAGTCACCCTGATTGAGTATGAAATAAAAGCCAAGCTTTATTTATATCCTGGTCCCGAATCGGAACCAATC
The DNA here is from genome assembly GCF_001690345.1 of Gilliamella sp. Gris3-2. Lineage (NCBI taxonomy): Bacteria > Pseudomonadati > Pseudomonadota > Gammaproteobacteria > Orbales > Orbaceae > Gilliamella > Gilliamella sp. Gris3-2. The sequence goes on along the minus strand of NZ_LZHB01000041.1, from coordinate 14,983 downwards.
AAAAAAGCGGCTACCAAAAATTTGCAAGAGTATATAACCGAAAAACACCGCATTGGACGTAGAATTAATCGCAGTGCAATAATTTCAGCATTACATGTTGCTGGCGTTCAACGTGTCGAATTACTACAACCTGCACAAGATATATTAATCAATCGAGAACAAGCCAGTTATTGCACAAATTATCACGTTGAGGTTGCCGGTTATGACGAATAGGACGCTATTACCACCATCTGCCACTCAACTTGAAAAAAATCTATCACAAGCTATGATTTGTGATCCACCTATTCATTTACGTTCACTTTGGGACCCAAAAACTTGCCCATTCGAACTATTACCCTATTTAGCTTGGCAATATAGTGTTGATCGCTGGGATGAAAACTGGCCAGAACAAACAAAACGCAAAGTTATTGCTGAAGCATTCGAAATTCACAAACTAAAAGGTACCAAGGAAGCCATTCGCCGTGCAGTTGAACCATTTGGTTATTTGATAAATGTTATCGAATGGTGGCAAAACAGCAAAACACCTGGCACATTTGCAATTGAAATTGGTATATCAGATAAGGGTATTACCGATGAATCTTACCAAGAGTTAAGCCGTATCATTGATGATGTTAAACCTGTCTCACGGCATTTATCAGGTTTATCACTGCAACTGGTAACAAGCGGTAGCACAACAATAGGAGCCAGTTGTTATGATGGGAACACATTAAATATCTACCCGTATATTACCCAAACCATCCATACAACAACAAAACGCCATTTAGGTGCAACAATTCATTGTATTAATACACTTAATGTTTATCCCTATATTACAGATACGATTTCTACTTCATCTAAGCGCCACTTAAGCGTGGCTATACATTTTATCGACACAATGAGAATAAAACCATGAGTCAAACATACTATACAATATTAACAAAACTAGGGGCGGAACTTTTAGCCAATGCAACCGCTTTAGGAGTCCCACTAAAATTAACCAGTATTGCAGTTGGTGATGGTAATGGTTCAATACCTAAACCCACCGCCACTCAAACCGCACTTGTTAACGAAGTACGTCGTGCGGCAATTAATGTACTTTCTGTTGATAAAAACAATCCTAATCAAATCATTGCTGAACAAGTTATACCCGAAACGGAGGGAGGTTGGTTTATTCACGAAGTGGGTCTCTATGATGATAAAGGCAATTTAATAGCTGTGGGTAATTGTCCTTCAACCTATAAGCCAAAACTTGCCGAAGGTAGTGGCAGAACACAAATTATCAGAATGATTATTGTTGTTGATAATGTTGATTCTGTGGCAATAAAAATCGATCCATCTGTTGTGTTGGCAACTCGTGAATATGTTGACGAGGGTATAAAAAAGCATGTACCAATCACACGCAAAATTAATAACAAGGAATTAAAGCAAGACATCGTTTTAAATGCTGTCGATATTAATGCATTACCAGCCGTAAAAAAAATGGATGGGAAAAAATCTATTTATGAAATAAGTGAACCATCGGTATTTAAAAACCGACCTTTTTTTAATAACTCAGAAATAATCACACTTAGTGATTTTAATACCTCCTTTACTAAAAATGGTTACATTAAATTACCTAATGGGCTATTTGTTCAATGGGGGCTAGCACAATATGCATCAGCAAAAGGACAGGAGGGAGATATTGTGCCATTTTATATAACATTCCCAAATGTATGCATGTCAATTATAACAAGCGATGGATACGCTGGCGTCAATTCTACTGCTGCTAATCCAATATCTAAATCACATTTCAAATGCTGGTGTAAAAGCCCATTGGGTGCGTATGCGGACACTGGATTTTTTTACATAGCTATAGGATTCTAAACATGAAACATTTTTACAGTCATACAACACAATCATTTTATATAGATGAAATTAATCATGAAATCCCTGTTGATTCTATTGAAATCACAGCTGAACAGCATGACGAATTATATAACGCAATGAGCAAAGGTTGCGTTATATTTAATGATTTAACGTACTCTGATCCTAAACCTTCTCCTTTTCATAAATGGAATGAAAAAACAAAAAAATGGGTTGAAGATATTAATAAGCGTAATCAACATTTTTATGAGAAAAATACAATTACAAAAAATACATTAATCAATGAAGCCAACGAAAAAATAGCAGTGCTTCAAGATACCATTGATCTTGATATGCAAGAAGCAAACGAAGAAGAACAACTTAAGCAATGGAAAAAATACCGGATCTTGTTAATGCGTGTCGATATTAACCAGTCTGATATAAATTGGCCTGAAAAACCAAACGTTACTTAAAATATCGATGTTAGTTGTTCAACTTGTAAAAACAAAATCTACAACCTGAACAACTAACACCATTTTTTTTAATGTGCAACTATCTCCGTACATTTATTTTATAACCTTACATATGTAAACTGCTACGGAGATCTTATGGCCAACGATTACCATCACGGCGTCCGAGTTATCGAAATTAATGAAGGTGCACGAGCAATCAGAACAGTATCAACGGCTGTCATTGGCATTGTGTGTACCAGCGATGATGCGGACGCTAACCACTTTCCACTTAATACACCGATTTTAATTACCAACGTTAATTCTGTAATTGGTAAAGCGGGTTCACAAGGCACGCTAAAACCAACACTTGAAGCCATTGCGGATCAGTGTTCACCCGTTATTGTTGCTGTGCGTGTTGAAACAGGTGCGACAGAAGCCGACACAACGGCAAATATCATTGGTACAACAACAAACGACGGCAAATATACTGGCATGAAAGCCCTGCTTTCAGCGCAAACCCAACTTAAAGTTAAACCTCGTATTTTGGGTGTACCGGGTTACGATTCGTTACCAGTTGCAACCGCATTAATATCGCTAGCACAAAAATTGCGTGCATTTTGTTATTTATCAGCTTACGGAGCAAAAACCAAAGAAGATGCAGTACTTTATCGTGATCAACTTGGCGCCCGTGAAGCCATGGTGATTTGGCCTGATTTTATTGGTTTTGATACAACACAAAAACAAAATGTCACATTGGCCGCAACTGCTAGGGCCATTGGTTTGCGTGCCAAAATCGACCAACAGGTCGGCTGGCATAAAACATTATCAAATGTCACCGTTAATGGTGTAACGGGTATTTCTCATGATGTCTTTTGGGATTTGCAAGAAGAAAGCTCTGATTCAAATTACCTAAACGAACATGAAGTAACCACATTAATTTGTAACCAAGGTTACCGCTTTTGGGGATCTCGCACATGTTCCGCTGATAACCTATTTGCATTTGAAAACTATACACGAACAGCACAAGTATTGGCCGACACAATCGCCGAAGCACAATTTGCCTTAGTCGATGCGCCAATGCATGCATCATTAATTAAAGACTTAGTCGAATCCATCAACAATAAATTCCGTGAATTAAAATCGAACGGTTACATTGTTGATGGCAAAGCATGGTTTGATCCAGAAGCGAACACACCAGACATTCTAAAAGCGGGTAAGCTCTATATTGATTACGACTACACCCCAGTACCACCATTAGAAAACCTTATGTTACGCCAGCGCATTACTGACAAGTATTTGGTCGATCTGGCTGATTCGGTAGCAACTAATTAAGCGGAGATCAACTAAATGGCTTTACCTAAAAAACTCAAATACTTTAACGTTTATGTTAACGGTACATCTTATATCGGTCAGGTCGAATCATTTACGCCACCGAAATTAACTCGCAAGCTTGAAAATTTCCGCGGCGGTGGTATGCCAGGTTCTGCTCCTATCGATCTTGGTTATGACGATGACGCCTTAGTTGTGGAGTGGTCAATCGGCGGCTTAGCATACGAAGTGCTAAAACAACATGGTGGGTTATTAAATGGTGTTAAATTACGCTTTGCGGGTGCTTACCAAAAAGATGATAGTGAGGATTTCACTAAAGTCGAAATTATTATGACTGGGCGGCACAAAGAACAAGATCGCGGCGAACTCAAACAAGGCGAAAGTAACTCGACTAAGATTACAACACACTGCACCTACTATAAGGAAGTTATTGACAACGAAGAAACCGCAGAAATCGATTATATCAATATGATAGATAAAATTGGCGGAAAAGATCGTTTAAAACAAGCACGCCACGCCATCGGAATTTAATAAATCAACAAACATAGCCCGCAAGGGCTATCACAATTATCAATAAAATTATTATGAGGGTAAAAGTTATGCAAAACACACAACAAGTTAAATTAAAATCAGGCTTACAATCAGGTAAAACAACTATTACTGAATTAACAATACGCAAACCTTTAACGGGTGATCTTCGTGGAGTAAAATTGGTCGATTTTATCGAGCTAGATATTGATTCACTAGCAAAAGTACTACCACGCATTGCAACTCCAGCAATTGCTGAACATGAAGTTTTCAATTTAGATTTAATTGACCTTTCCGAAATAACAAAAGTAATTGCTGGTTTTTTGTCAGAGAAATCGAACAATGCAACAACGGGATCCCAAACCGAGTAGAAGATGCTATAGCGGATATTGCTTCAATATTTCATTGGCAACCATCAGCTATGTATGAGTTTACATTATCCGAACTAATGGAATGGCGGGAACAAGCCCGCCTAAGAAGCGGTTCAACTGATGAATGATTTACAATTAAAAATTACGTTAAACGGCATAGATAAAACAAGTCGGCCGCTTCGCAATATAAAAGGCGGTGCAAAAGGACTTGCTCAACAAATTAAAGAAACAAAAGAAAAACTATCACAACTAAATGATCTTCAAAAAAATCTTGATGGTTTTGCCAAATTAAAGCAACAAGTTAAAGATTCACGAAAAGCATTTAATGATGCTCGGGATAAAGTAAAATTACTTTCTGAACAATTTACTAATACATCGTCATCAACAAAAAAAATGAGGCGAGAGTTAGAAAAAGCAAAAAAAGAAGCTAATAAATTAAAAGACTCATTTATTTCATTAGCCTCTAAACAAAGAAGGCAATATACCGAATTCATAAGGGCAGGAATTAGTACCAAAAATATAATAAATCATCAGGAAACCTTAAAATCAAAAATTGTAGCTACTACACAAGCGCTTGAACAACAAAATTTAAAATGGGATAAATACAATACTCACTTAAAAAAGTTGAATAATATCCGTGCAAAATATGACACAGGTATGCAACGAGTTGCCATACTAGGCGGTGTTGGCTATGGAGCCTTATCAACAGGGCGAACCGTAGCAAGAGGCATGAAGAATATATTAGGTGTAGGCTACCAATTTGATGCCAGCATGAGTGCAACCCAAGCAGTAACAAGAATTGATGACAAAAACGATCCTCGTATGTTAGCGCTAAGAAAACAAGCACGAGAATTGCCATTAGTCTCTAAATTTACCGATAGCGAAGTTGCTCAAGGACAATATTTCTTAGGAAGAACGGGATATAACCCAGATCAAATATTAAAAGCAATGCCTGGCATGCTGAATCTATCCGCCGCTGGTGATGTTGATCTCGGCACTACAGCTGATATTGCATCAAACATTCAAATGGCTATGGGATTACCTGCAGAAAAAATGGATCACGTTGCTGATGTTCTAACGGCCATGTTTACTCGCAATAATGTTGATATTCCTATGCTAGGCGAATCCCTAAAATATAGCGCAGGAGTTGGAGCTAGCTTTGGACAAAGCTTAGAGACTATTTCAACACTAACAGCTGTAATGGGTAATGCAGGTATTCAAGGAAGTCAAGCAGGTACAACATTACGTCAAATTTTAGTGCGGCTTGGCACATCGAATGCTGTAGCAAAACTGGGCGTTAAAGTTGCCGATAAAAACGGCAATATGCGTGATGTTATTGATATCATGTCAGAAATATCTGAAGCCACCAAACACATGGGCAATGTACAACGAGCCCAAATAAATAAACAAATTGCAGGGCAAATTGGTTTAACTGGATTTGAAGTTTTGCTAACTCAAGCATCAACAGGCTTTTTGAAAAAAATGCGTGGAGAGCAAGGGGAATATGATGGCGAAGCAGCCAGAGTTGCAAAAACAAAACTCGACAATTTAGCTGGTGATATGACAATGCTACATGCCGCATTTGAAAACATTAGCGTTGAACTATTCGAAAAAAACAATGACTGGCTACGATCTGCCATCCAAGGCTTAACTAAATTTTTGCACGGTATTGGTGAATTTCTAAAAAAACATCCCGCATTAAGTAAGGCCTTGGTTGTTATTGGCGCAGGACTTGCAGCAATCACCACGGCATTTGGCGCATTTGCAATAATGCTAATGAGTGTATTTGGTCCAATGTTGATGACCCGATTTATATTATCACGATTAGGATTGTCTCTGGGTGGTTTCTTCACTAAAACAAACATAGCTAGCGGAGGATTGAAAGCGCTTGGACGTGCTTTACTTGCAATAGCGGGGTCACCGATAAAAACCTTTGGAGCCGCTTTAAAAGGCTTAGGGTTCATATTTACTTCTGTTGGTCGCGCTTTTTTATTTACTCCAATCGGGTTGGCAATTACGGCAATAATTGCTGTTATTGTTATTGCCGCATTAGTAATTCGTAAATACTGGGAGCCAATTAAAGCTTGGTTTATTGGATTTTGGGAGGGATTGAAAGAATCATTATCACCCGTAGTTGAAGAATTTTCATATCTTGAACCGTTTGTTACAACAATCGGAGATGGATTTAAATGGCTTGGAGAAAAAATAAGCGGCTTAATAAATTGGTTTTGTGATCTATTTAAACCCGTAGAATTAACAAAAGAAGAGTTTCAAAAAACAAAAGAAGCGGGTAAATCTTTTGGCAACACCATAGGAACTGCAATTAAATCATTAATTTGGTTATTTAAAAAACTACAGGAGATAATTGTAAATACAATTAAAGACTTATTTTCAATACCTCAAAAAATTGGGGAATTAGCAAAAAAAATAGAAGAAACGCTTACCGGAGAAGGAAACTTCTTTAATAAATTTACAAAAATCGGATCTTATATTGCTGATGGTTTAATTGATGGGGTTAATAACAAATATGGAAATATCAAAGTAACAATGTCAAATCTTGGCACCAATATTAGCAACTGGTTTAAAAGTACTTTAGATATTCACTCGCCATCCAGAGTTTTTGCTAAGTTTGGCGGTTATACTATCGACGGCTATATACACGGCATTGAACATAACCAAAGCGATGCGTTCCGCTCAATGAGTCAACTAGGGAAAAGCATCAGTAACCGATTTAAAAATACATTAGACATTCACTCCCCTTCTCGTTTGTTTGCAAAATTTGGAGGACACACGGTTGATGGGTATGTTAACGGTATTGAAAGAAATCAAAATGACGCAATACAAAGTGTTGGCCAACTTGCAAACAACATAATAACCACAGGATCACAACTTTCAAGCGGTGTTATCGTAGATAATCGTCGTCCTATTAGCGGTACTTCTAGTGTATCACCACAATATTACATAACAATAAATGCCACCCCAAGCATGAATGAACAAGAATTAGCACGTTGTGTGGCTAAAGAGATAGAACGACGTGAACGCAATCAATCAGCACGCTACAGATCAAGTTTAAGGGATATCGATTAATATGATGATGTGTTATGGCTTATTTGTTTTCAGCTTAAAAACAATACCGTATCAGACTGCGGAAGAAAATAAAGATTGGCGGTTTCCGGCAAATTCACGTGTAAATCAGCGTTCAGCATTACAATTTATTGGCCGTGATAACGAAACAATAACCTTATCTGGCGTATTGTATCCAGAATTAACAGGGGGTAGATTAAGTTTAGCCGTTTTAGAAAGAATGGCCGACCTTGGTTACTCATGGCCATTAATAGAAGGTACAAGCATACCACTTGGCTTCTTCGTCATGACCAATTTAAAAAAAACAAAAACAGAATTTTTTAAAGATGGTGCACCACGCAAAATTGAATTCACTATATCACTAACAAAAGTTGACCCTCCAGACTGGTTACCTTTCGCGGATATTATAGGAATGATATGAAACAACCAACCTACACAATTACTATTGATAACAAAGATATTACATCTAACTTTGATAAACGTCTTATCTCGATGCAAATTACTGATAATCGAGGGTTAGATGCTGACACCATATCTATTGAACTAGACGATAGCGACGGCAAACTTGAACTACCAAAGCGAGGAGTTCAAATTAGCGTATCACTAGGCTGGGTTAATGATAACGTCATTTTACAAAATATCTTCACCATTGACGAATGCGAGCATTCAGGAACGCCCGACGTATTATCAATTCGTGGTAAAAGCGCCAATTTGCGTGACTCACTAAACGAAAAACGCGAAAAAAGCTACTCCGACACAACACTTGGGGCAATAACCGAAGAAATTGCAAAACGGCACGATCTGCTGTTCAGGATAGATAAAAGTATAGAGCATGAACACATTGCCCATATAGACCAAACCAACGAATCTGATGCTTCATTTTTAACACGCCTATACAACGATTTTAATGCCGCTGTAACATTAAAAAACGGCATGCTGATTATTTTCAAAAAAGGATTGGCAAAAACGGTAAATGGTCAAGACATCCCGACAACAACAATTACCCGCAAACTTGGCGACCAGCACCGCTTTGCTATTGCCGATAGAAATGCTTACACGGGTGTAAAAGCTTATTGGATTGACTACCGCCAACAGAAAAAACAGCAAACCAAAGCGACTCGAAAAACAAAAAACAAAAACAACCAAACAAACAAAGATGAAAATGGCGTGCTAGTCGGCGCCGATGGAAATGTAAAAATATTACGGCACACATACGCATCAAAACAAAATGCTTACCGAGCGGCTCGTAATGAATGGTACAAATTACAACGTGGTGCATCACAATTTAGCATCACCCTTGCCGAAGGACGCCCTGACATTTACCCAGAAATGCCAACGTCAGTCGAAGGATTTAAAAAGGAAATCGACTCAACACTATGGACAATAACCCGATGCACGCACAGCTTAGACACAAACAGCGGTTATACCACTTATGTTGAACTCGAAATTAAATTAGAAGATGACGAAAAACCTAAAGAAGAAAATGAATAACACTGGATTTAATTAAAAGTTAATATAAAATTAACTAAAAATTAAAAAAGAGGTAAAGTATCGATGAAATGCCCACACTGTAAACTAAAAGCCGTTATTCGCTCAAGTGAAGCGTTATCCGAATTAACCAGAAAACAATATTATCAGTGTTCAAATATATTTTGTGGCCATACCTTTACAGCGATGCAATCAATATCAGAAACAATTGTACCGAGTAACTGCCCCAACCCAAATGTAAAAATACCTTTTTCACAAAATATAAGAACGCAGAAAGAACAAACTATTAATTAAAAACTATAAGCCCAACTTTATTATGTTGACTAACACGCTTTTTTTCATGTATATTAAAACCACGTTAGCAAAATCTAACATCAGGATTGGCGTCCTGCATTATTCCACAAGCGCATAGCCGCTAAAAGCGGTATTTTTATGCCTATAATCTAGTTGTACCTATTCAATGGTGAGCTGGATAAGGGAGCCGAAAGGCTCGCCGTATTCTTGTGGAGCGGTACGCCAACCTTGTTCAGTTCACCTCCAGTATTGGCGTGCTGTTGGTGATTAAATAAATTTACTCCACAAGGAATTCAATCATGAAACATCAGATTTTAAACATTGCATCTTCAAATGATATTGTTCAATTAAACTTAGATAGCTTTGCAAAACTCGAACAAGCTGAACTACTCGCCCGATTTTTATTAAATTCAAATCATATCAATAAAAACGAATTCATTATTGCGGTGAGTTGTATCGCTGATCTACTCTATAATGTCATGGCGCAAGCAAAATTATAAAATACTAGAATTATTAGTATTAAAGCTCACCTAGTGGGCTTTATTTTTTTAATAATAGTAATAAAAAATTTAACCGCCATTTTACCGCCACTTAATAAAATTGACTGATTTTCATAATGTGATTTTTAAATGTAAGCTTTTGATTATATTGATTTAGAGTGGTGGCCCCTACTGGACTTGAACCAGTGACCAATCGATTATGAGTCGAATCAACCAACTAATTGATTTTAATATTTAATTAATTTCTACGTATTAATAAATCTCATAATAGAGGGATAGATATTGTTAACAAATAATAAATAAATTAAAAATTTTGTCAACATTAATAATCATCCATTATTGTATGTATTACTACTAGTATTCTATATCAATTACATTGAATACTAATAGTAAGCCATTATTGAATAATTTTAATGATCAATAAACAATTATTTATATAATTACCCATTATTTTAATTGATTAAAATGCTCATCTAAACAAGATCTTAATTGATCATGATCTGTTACTATATACTCTAATGTTGTTGACAACGATGAATGCCCTAATAGCTCCTTTACTAATGTTACATTTCGATCTGGCTGTTTCATCAGATTTGTTGCTAATGTATGCCTGAATCGATGCGGACTAACTTTAACATTGCAAACTTTTGATAATCGCTGAAAAAACGCATCTATTCGATCAAAATTCATTTCTTTGTAATAATCACATTTATCATTTTTAAAATGATAAATATTAAATAGCTGCATGGTCGTTTTTTTATTTAACATCTTTAATTGTTTCTTTAATTCAACAATATCTTGAAAAACATCGTCAATCAGAGGAATTTCTCTTTCGTTATGGGTTTTCGAACCCTCTTCTCTTAAAAAAAGTTTTTTATCTTTATCATTAATATCACAAATACGAATATGCAACAATTGATTACGTCGAATACCCGTATACTGCAAAATTTTAATCAGTGTTATCCAAAATTGGGCGGGATAACAAAAATCTCTTGGTGATTCTTTTAGCTGTTTTTCTTTAAGAAAACTTAAACAAATATCAATATCTGCTTGTGATATAGTCTTTTTAGCTTTCTTTCCTGGTTTTATTAACATCTTATCAAATGGATTTTTTTTTGAATAACTAAGCCTTGTTCTATACCAAATCCCATTAACGCTTTAAAATGACGACAATAACTATTCCACGTTACATGTTTACATTGTCTGACCTCCAAAATATGGCTTCTAAAGTTTGATACTGTTTTATGGTTAATTGAGTTAATATTTGTAAAATCACTATTAAAAAATCGAGTAAATGCTTCAATATACCTTCTATAATTATAGATAGTTTGTTTACGCAATTGTTTAAATTCTAGATATACTATGAGCAATTCCTGCCAAGATATTTTTTCTTTTTTTATTTCCATAAATACTCCTGATTCTCATTTTCTCACTAATTGTTTTTGTAAATATTAACATCATGAATTAATGTTAGATGTGGATTATCATGCAAATTATTCTCAATAGCAAATAATGGTTTGTTATCAATTAAATAACCTTTGATAAAAGTATGGCTTTTTCTTTTCCCAGAAATTAGGCACTTCCAGATATTAAATCCTTCATCACTGAATTTTGTATGAATTTTCAACTCTTGAAATTCACGTTGATATTGTTTCCAGTTACTATCATCATCATTACCATGTATATATAAACTATATTTTTTAAAAATTTTAGGAGTTATCATGAATATTTTACCATCAACAGTATGAATGCATGCATTTTGGTTATTAACAGGTAATTTTTTATCAATAATTTGACGTCTAACCCATTTAAAAAATGGGTGATTATAGATATCATCATTATCTAATGTGTTAGAAATACACTCATTTGAAATAGAAATATTATTATTTTTTAAATCATTTTCTCTTATTTGACGATCCTCTTTAAAATTGTCGCAATCATCATGATTATCAGCTATATCTACTTCAGATATCGCAGTATTTGTTTGTTCATTAGAAAATAGGTTCAATATTGTATCTTGCATTCTAGAAGCTTTGTCATCTACAGACTCAGATGCAATGTTTAATTTAGACTCTTCTTTAACCTCTTCCGTTGAAATATTATCACGTATGGAGTTAAGATCATCTGCTTCTGTTAACAGTGGAGTGATTGAACCCTTGAATGGTTCTGGAGCATTAGTAATATTATGAAAAGCAACATTAGCAGGTATACGGATAAGTGTTAATTTTTCAGCAATCCAACCACTCTCCTCAGATTCAATTTTACACGGCCAAATAGTTTTATCTTCATTTGCTATTGCTATCCCATGCTCTCTTAGTATATTAAATATTTTTGCATTATCAGTCGGTATATCAGTTATACCATTTTGCAACAAATTAGCTTTCATTTTATCGGTGAATGACTTACTGATAACCCAAACATCTTTCCCATCAAACCAGCCATCGCAAGCTTTTGGACCATTCAAAATTAATTCCGACTCAACTAAATACCTTATCGAAACTATCATTTTACTCATTAATGATACTGGTTTGCTCAGTATTTTTGTTGGATCTCCACCTAGATTATTCGATACAGAAAACATATCTGCTTTTTGTATAATTTCAGATAATACGCCAGCTTTTTCAGTGTGACCAGAACATAAACTTAAAAATGATTTAAATAATTCTGGGAATTGAGATAACCAAGTGATACTTTCATCTGGCAAAATTCGCTTAACCATTAGTGTAGCTGCACATGGATGAAGAGAATAATCTCTATCTTTTTTGTAATTAAACCGATATGGTAAAGCTAAATTACTTTGCCAGGGATACCAAATGTTACCGTCATTCATTTCAACATGAACATCTACAACAACTTTACCTATGTCATGTAACAATGCACCGTATACAACTGCAGCACTCCAAGCTTGAGCTTGTCTTGGAATATCTTCTGCGTTAGCTCCAAGTAAGTAAGATTGCCTCAACTTCAATGCATAATTTGCCACCTCAAGTCCGTGATCAATCATACCACCTGTATACGAATGATGGTGTGCCTCCGAAGCGGGCAGTAATTGCACTATTTCAACATAATTATTGATAACATCCATATATAATTTATTAAATCTTTGTTGATCAATTGATACTCGTTGCCAAATTAGTGAGATCAGCTTTTTTCGAGAAGGTGTATCAAGCAATTCTGTTGCCGATTTTGGAATATACCAGTCTTCCAATGATGATAAATTCTCATTAGTACTGATACTCTCATGTTTATTTTTAACAATTAACTTTTTTATGAAATGAAGCATAATCAATACAATTTTTAAAAACCTGTATGTTTATCAATATAAACTTGATGAACCATATTTAATATAGAAAAATAAATACTCATATTGCGAATTTTTACTTAATTAGTATAATTAGTTTGTTTCCGCTACTTTTAGTAGCAAGCAACGAGAAGATGATCGTTAATTCTCAGACATAGCCAGTAAAATGGTATGTTCCTTTTAATTAAGGTGATCACACACTAACAGCCAACAAACTCACTGTTTCTTGCAGGTTGGTAACATCTATTGGATGTTGAGTTCTTATTAACTTACCTTTTACTCACCCATAGGGGAATTTTATCCCTATCGGGCATAAATTCTCCTTTTTATTGACTTAATTTTGGAGAATATTATGACTAACTTAACTAATAACACAGTAACTAAACAATTTTTTGATTTACATACAACTGGAATTGGCTATTTAAACCGAATCCGTGAAGTTAAAGTCAAAAATGGTAAACCGTATTTATCATGTACAATCGCCGCACTGCGAGGAAATTGCCAAAACGCCGAATATACCTACATTAACTGTAACGTTACCGGTGAAAAAGCAAAAAGCTTAGTTGAAAAATGCATTGAAGCAAATAAAGCCAACAAAAAAATCTTAATCAGTTTTTGCGTCGGTGATATCTATGCTGAAACATTTACATACAGCACTGGAGTTAAAAAAGGAAATGTTGGAATCAATTTAAAAGCTCGATTACTAAAAATCTCCAGCATTAAAATTGATGGTGAACTTAAATATTCGGATAAAATCGAGCATTTAGAAAATCAAAGTGAACCTCAACATGATGAAGAACTCAGTAATGTTGCGTAACAATTAACAACTCAAAAAAGCAAGGAAACTTGCTTTTTTAATTGTTAAATCAGTTGCTTCAACTCTCCATTTGTGATGTAATTCATCACGGAAAAAGGCTTAAAAGTTTTGAACATAAAGGACTGGAACTTTTGAAACTAGTCCAACTAGAGGTATTGGAGCATTTATGGAAATGTTTAACCCTTCACATCCTGGTGAAATTTTATTAGACGAAATTTTACCTAATACATTAAATATGACTATTACTGATTTTGCTAAACATCTAGGTTTTTCACGTGAAACAATATCAAGAGTGTTACATGGTAAAGCCCCTATTTCGCCAACCCTAGCTTGGCGATTAGAACTAGCCGGAATTAGCACTGCAAGAATGTGGTTATCATTACAATCCCAGTATGATTTATGGCAAATTAAACATAAATCAAACCAACCGGAAATAATTCGTTTAGTTCCGTGTATTGACGAAGATGAAGATATTCTTAGAATTGCCGAAGATAGACTCAGAAACCCAGGTAAAATTATTGAGGTGAATGTGGATGACCTTTAAAGTCGTGTTCGATGAAAAGGCATTTAAAGAATGGAATAAATTAGATCGGAGTATACAGCTTCAATTTAAAAAAAAGTTAAAAAAACTTCAGATTAACCCTTATATTGAATCAGCTAAGTTAAGTGGTTCACTATCTGGGTGTTTCAAAATAAAATTGAGGTCGTCTGGATTCAGAATGGTCTATAAAGTTATTGATGAGCTTATTATTATCAAAGTGTTAGCGATAGGTAAGCGAGAATCTTTAAATGTTTACAACGATGCAAAGCAGCGCATTAATTAAATCGTTATACTAATTTTTTTCGCTACTTTTAGTAGCAAACAACGAGAGGATGATCGTTAATTCTCAGACATAGCCAGTAAAATGGTATGTTCCTTTTAATTAAGGTGATCACACACTAACAGCCAACAAACTCACTGTTTCTTGCAGGTTGGTAACATCTATTGGATGTTGAGT